>CANGSR010000016.1 GCA_947456055.1 Chitinophagaceae bacterium | reverse complement strand
TTACCTGAGTTTACCCCCTATTTTATACACTACAATTTAGTATTTTCAGTAATTCTTTTTCTTTGTTTGTCATAGTAACAAGTTTCTCCCATTCCTTTTTGGTTTCACTATGTTTTAGATTTACCTTATACGTGTATTGCAGCATTTTGAGAGCTTCGATACCTGATATATTTATTTGCCTGCTTCTGTAATCAAGTAGAGCCAATATGGACATAGATAGGTAGCATATTTTTACGTGCGCTTCAACATTATTGCGTACCCAAACCCTAACTGGCCGCAGAGCTAATGGCCCTTTAAGTGATTTAAATGCACGCTCTACAATGTCCTTTTCAAAGTATTTCTTTATCACCTCCTTATCTTCATGGATGGTATTATGAAATACAAGAGAGAAGCCGGCAAACTTCATCTTGTCTGGTTCAATGTCATCTTTTGCTTCTGCCATTGCCTTGTCTCTTTTGAGTACTTCCATTGTCGGATTATAAATTGCTATCAGTTTGCCACCCAGATAATCAAAAGAATGGATATACACTACCGTTTCTTTTAATACAACCTGATATTTCCTATTGTAAATATCCTCCCTTACAATATTGCTAAGAAATTGTTTTTGCAGCCCTTCTGTCTGCTTAACACCAACAATAACATGCATGCCAAGACCCATTAAATCTCCAATCACTTCTTTGCTGAAAAAACCACGATCCATTATAATTCCCTTAAATCCGTTGGCGGCAATCTCGGCAAGCATGTTTTCAAATACTTTTATATTATGGACATTACCCTCAAATGTGCGGTGTAATAAGGGAAACCCATTTTTGAAACTTACAATCAACCCCACCTGTAAAAGCCTTGAAATGTGTCCGTCCTTGCCACGCCTAGGTTTACTCTCTGATGTACTTCCAGCAAAATAGGTGTCTGTAACATCCAACACAACCGTATTGTCGTCATCGGGTGCTATGCTGCGCCAGTAGGAGACCAACTTTGCTTCTATTTTATTGAAACTTATTTTATGAACCTGTTCAAGTGATTCATAAAGTTCCTTCGTCGAAAACGGCTCACACCCCAGCAAATCATATATAGTTGTATGAACAAACCATTCTGGCAACTTTACTATACTGCTTTTCTGAAGGAGATGGGCATAAATCATAGCCAATAAAGGGTTAGCAGCTTTTCCAAGTAGTTTTGGCAAACCCAGTTCAATTGCTAACTGATGAAGTACTGTAATGTCAAGATGGCGCTTAACTGAGTTGACTTCAACCTTTTCCAGGTCAACTTTGATAACAGGCTTCCCGTTATTTTCCTTTCCGACATATTCCAGAACCCTTTGTTTGACCTTGCCATCTTCACGGTAAGATTCAACTTTTGCTAGATAAATAGCGTCACCTTTCTTGATTTTGCGGATAAATGCCATGTAGTGTATAATTTATACACTACAAAGAAACATAAAAAAAGTGAAACTGCAAACCCAGCTTCACTTTTAGCCTGTAGTGTATAAAATGTGGGGGAAACTCAGGTAATTAGTATTGTACTTGTAAATTTACTTCGAGATTAATTCTTTTGATTGTAATGGGTATTTAGAAATTAACCATTTCAAAACATCCAGTTGATCCTTGCCTGGAGCTCTTCGAACTTGAGCAATTAGTTTGATTGTATCGGGCCTATTAAGTGTTAAATTTGATGCTCCTTCATTACAAATTGAACAAATAGCTCTCAAGTTACTTGCATCATCAGTTCCACCCATTGACTTGTCAATTATATGCCCAATATGTAACCTGGTTTTTCGTCCTTGGTCAAAAGGATTTACTTCACCAGCCGCAGCACCACACATTTGGCAAGTAAAACCATTCCTATCCAGGACAAATGCTCTTGTTTCTTTGGTTATTCCTCGTTCAAATGACGGTAGTGGCTTTAAATCAACCAATATATATTGACCTGGTTTTAAATCGCTTCTATCATTATGAGTTAGGATATTCATTCCATCTTCATTTCTTAGTTCCCTGACCCTGCGACCCCATTCACTTTTACCACCGGAAACTTCTTGTAATTTCTCGCTATTTAAAACTACACCTATATTATCAATAAAGTAATCACGGAGTTTTGCTTTCGAACCCTTTCTAGTTTTTTCTGACTTCTCCATCTTGTAATGCTTTTAAAATTGAATTACCAATTGCTTTGGCTACAGGAGGAGGAAAGGCATTACCCACTTGTCGATAAGCAGGAGTCTTTTTTCCAATAAAGTGCCAATTTTCAGGGAAGCCTTGAATTAACGCTGTCATTTTTAATGTTAAACGTGGAATACCTATAAAACTGTCCTTTGGTGGCAGGTCGGCGAGACCATGGCCATCTACTCCTAATTCCAACCATGCTTTTTTTGCCCTTGTTGGCCCTAAATCAGCACCTCCATGCTTCTTCGAACCACCAACTAATGTGGGTGCAATTGAATTTGCTTTCTCTTTCCATCCATCAACTTGTTCCCAACCAAGACTTGCCATTTCATTATATAATAATTCACCAACCGGTACTTTCCTCCTTAATGAATTGGATGGCCATCGGAAATAATCAAAATACGCTTCCTTAAAACCCACAAGTAGGGCTCTTGGTCTTAATTGGGACACACCAAAATCGGATGAATTGACTATTCTCCAACTACATTTATAACCAAGTAGATGTAGTTCATGCAAAATCTCCTTTCTATAAATACTAAATTTCGGATCAAGTATTCCTTTAACATTTTCCAGCAATATCGCTTTCGGATTACATTCTTTGATTAAACGAATTGCCTCTGGAAACAAGTCCCTTTCATCTAAATTACCTAATTGTTTCCCAGCTATGGAAAATGGAGGACAAGGAACACCACCGGCTAATAAATCAATACCATTATAATCAACAGCAGAAAAATTCTTAATATCCCCTTGGATTACATTCCATTCTGGTCTGTTTAACTTAAGTGTCTGACATGCGTAAGGTTCAATTTCTATTAATGCTCTATGAATAAAACCTGCTTCTTCAAGCCCTAATGCCTGTCCACCTGCTCCCGCACATATTTCTATTGAAGTATATAAACTCATAAGTAAAATGCGAATCTACTATTTTTACAACGATCAAATCAAAATACTAGGGATTAATATTTGTTTTGCAAATAGATATTCCAGTTAAGAAATTATTCACTTTCAAAAACAAAACATCCAGCTTGTAATTTTCCGAATTAATAATTACGAAACCCTCCCAACTATTCTTGCCTCATCAGACCAAAACACACTTACAGCAATTTCTTATATTTTTTTATTACCTCCCCATTTGGTGTAATTCTCCCTTCTTTGGCATCTTTTAATCCCTGTTCGATTGAGGAAATTGCATTTTCGCGTAAGTTATCCCACCAATCATATTCCTGTTCTGAATCTAGTAATGCACTTACCATCTTTAATGATTTTTCATCTGCATGGTCAACTAACTTTTTCACCTTCTATCGCAATAATTCTTTAGCAGTCATAAACTTGTTTATAATCAAATTTAATTGTTTTGATTGAATTTTCTACGTGCCTAATCACTCAAATTCCATGCAACTCACCTGCTATACAAATTGACATAATTACCTTATTATCTACTACCTTTGCAGCGTTTTATAAATTTTAATTAATAATGCCTGAGATAAAGCCTTTTTTAAGACTAAGTGGATTGGAACCACTAATAGTGCGCCCTGAAACGAATTTTGTGAATGTAGGTGAGCGTACCAATGTTACAGGTTCGAAGAAGTTTGCACGACTCATAAGGGAGAGTAAGTATGAAGAGGCTCTAAGTGTGGCCCGCCAGCAGGTAGAGAGCGGTGCACAGGTATTGGATATCAATATGGATGATGCACTGCTTGATGGGGTTCAGGCAATGACCACTTTTGTGAATTTGTTACAGGCTGAACCAGATATTGCCAGGATACCTATTATGCTCGACTCTTCTAAGTTTGCCATTATTGAGGCAGGTCTTAAGTGTATCCAGGGTAAGTGTATTGTGAATTCCATAAGCCTCAAAGAAGGTGAGGAGAAATTTATAGAGCAAGCCGAAATTTGCAGGAGCTATGGTGCTTCTGTAATTGTAATGGCTTTTGATGAAAGCGGACAGGCTGATACACTCGAGAAAAAAGTTTCGATATCGGAAAGAGCATACAAAATTCTTACCGAACAAGTAGGCTATCCTGCCCAGGATATCATATTCGACCCTAATATATTCGCTATTGCCACAGGCATTGAGGAGCATAACAACTATGGGGTAGACTTTATTGAGGCAACAAGAATTATCAAACAGCGCATGCCACTGACCCGTGTAAGCGGTGGTGTGAGTAATATATCTTTCTCCTTCAGGGGTAATGAAACCATGAGAGATGCTATGCACAGCGTATTCCTCTACCATGCTATTAAGGCTGGTATGGATATGGGTATAGTAAATGCAGGTGCACTGGTGGTTTATGATGAAATTGAACCTATGCTTCGTGAACTATGCGAAGATGTTATCTTAAACCGCAGGGCGGATGCCACTGAAAGACTGGTTAATTTCTCTGAAACCGTAAAGGCTAAGGGCAAGGAAGAAAAGAAGGATGATGCATGGAGAGGAACGGAAGTAGAAGAAAGACTAAAACATGCACTGGTAAATGGCATTACCGATTTCATAGATGCTGATACCGAAGAGGCAAGGATGAAATACCCCAAACCACTTGATGTGATAGAAGGCCCGCTGATGGCTGGTATGAATGTGGTGGGCGACCTGTTTGGTAGTGGTAAAATGTTCCTTCCCCAGGTAGTGAAAAGTGCCAGGGTAATGAAGAAGAGCGTTGCCTACCTGTTCCCATTTATTGAAGCAGAAAAAGAATTGCGCAGGCAGGCTCATATAGATGCAGGTACTGTAAATGAGGAGAATGCTGGTGCAGCCAAAATACTAATGGCTACAGTGAAGGGTGATGTACATGATATTGGTAAAAATATTGTGGGTGTAGTATTGGGTTGCAATGGCTATGATATTATAGACATGGGCGTAATGGTTGCTGCCGACAAAATACTGGACACCGCCATTAAAGAAAACGTAGACATAATAGGCCTGAGTGGATTAATCACTCCAAGCCTTGATGAAATGGTGCATGTGGCCCGTGAAATGAAGCGCAGGGGAATGAAGCAGCCATTGTTAATTGGTGGTGCTACAACCAGCAGAATGCATACAGCTGTTAAAATTGCACCTCAATACGATAATGGCGTGGTTTATGTACTTGATGCCAGCCGCAGTGTGACCGTAGTAGGTAACCTGCTTAATAAGGAGCAAAAAGAACCTTTCCTCAATACCACTAACCAGGAATATGATAAGTTGAGGCACGATTTTGAAAATAAAAAATCGGTAAAACACTATGTACCGTTCTCAGAAGCCCAGGCCAATGGGGTGAAGATAGACTGGACTGGTTACCATCCTCCTAAGCCTGAATTGATGGGTACAAAAATATTTGCCGATTACGACCTTAGTGAAATAAGGCAATACATAGATTGGGGGCCATTCTTTATTGCATGGGAAATGAAGGGCAAGTATCCAGACATCCTGAAGGATGCAAATGTGGGTGCCGAGGCTACCAAATTATTTAATGATGCCAATAACCTGCTGGATAAAGTAATAGCTGAAAAATGGCTCACAGCCAAGGGCGTAATAGGTTTCTGGGAAGCTAAAAAAGAAGCATCGGATACTATCGCTTTGCTTGATGAAGCTGGACAGGAGCTCACTCATCTGGAAATGCTAAGGCAGCAGATAAAGAAAGCGCCAGGGCAGCCAGAATATTCGTTGGCTGACTTTGTTAAACCATATACCTACGGTGGCGAGCATGAGGTGAAGGACTATATGGGTGCATTTGCGGTAAGCATACATGGTATTGAGCAACACCTGCAAAGGTTTATGGACGACCATGATGACTACAACAAAATAATCCTTCAGGCTCTTGCCGACAGGCTTGCTGAAGCATTTGCCGAGGTACTGCACAAAAGGGTAAGGACTGAATTTTGGGGATATGAGAAAAACGAACAGATACCATTGGCCGACCTTGTGAAGGAAGAGTACCGTGGTATACGCCCTGCACCAGGCTACCCTGCCTGCCCCGACCATACCGAGAAATACAAATTGTTCGACCTGCTGGGTGCTACCGAAAATGCGGGTATCATACTTACCGAATCATTGGCTATGTATCCTGCGGCATCGGTTTGCGGTTGGTATTTCAGCCACCCTGAAAGCAGCTATTTTGGTATCAATAAAATACTAGATGACCAGCTACAGGATTATACCAAAAGGAAAGGCATGAGCCTAGAGGAAATGACCAGGTGGTTGAGTCCGGTATTGGATTAATTTTAAAAGCAAATAAACATGGAACCAAAACATTTAAGCTACTTCAAAGTGGAGAACTTCAAAAGGTTTGACAGCCTTGAGGTGAATGATATTGGCCAGTTTAATCTGATAGTTGGTGATAATAATGTAGGTAAGACCTCATTATTGGAGGCGTTGTTGTTTGATGATGATGATTATGGACAATGTCAGTTCAATTTCTGGACTACTCTTAAATGGAAAAAAATATTATTAAATGTACAAGCACATAACCTGCTAGGTTACTTTTTAAAAAATAAAAAACAACCTATTACATTTTCGTTCAACAAGGACAATAGTCGACTTTTAATAAGACCTCGCTTAAGAGCTGATCTTAATCTAGAAGAGTCTGAAAAATTAGCAACTCAACTCTTTTTGAACAATAACTTAAACCATTTACTTGAATTTCAGAATAATGGAATGAGTAGTATTCAATTAGTTTCAGATACCCTAAATTCAAGTACCTATGTACCTTTTGTAGGGTTCACAATGACTTATGATCAAGATTTAGTTAGAATTTTTTCTGCAATTTCTATTGAAACAGCTAATCTTAAACAATTAGAATCTGACCTTAAACTATTTATTCCAAACCTGGAATCTATTGAAATTAATAGCGCTATTATACCACAAGAAACAGTAGTAGCTATTAGAGAATCAAATAAGGATTTAATTCCTTTATTGCAATATGGAGATGGAACTATAAAATTGTTTAGATACCTGCTTGAACTAAACCTTTGTGAAAACAAACGCCTGATGATTGATGAAATTGACACAGGCATACACTATAGCAGGCTTAAAGATTACCTTAAAATGGTGATCCAAACAGCCAAAAACAAAAATGTCCAGATATTCGCTACAACACATTCCAAGGAGTGCCTGCAATATTACAAAGAGGCACTAGAAGAATTGAAATTACAGGATGATGCCCGGATTATTAGGCTTGCTGATACTAAGCATGGTACACACTCGTTTACCTACAATTTCGCACAATTTGATAATGCTCTATTAGCTGGAAGTGAAATAAGGTAAACAATGGCAGACTTTAAAATCTTTACAGAAGGCGGTAGTGATGTGGTTTTTATTAGTGATTATGTAGAATCTGTATTTGGAATAAAGCTACCAAATAGTTGTTTTGATACTTTGGGCTCGTGGTCGGGATATAAACAAGGAGGTAGAATATCGCCTTCTATTTTGCAGAGTATGCTCAATGATGAAAAGATTATACTCATTTTGGATGCCGATGTTGACTTTGAAGCCCGGTTAATCGAGGTGAAAAATGACTTTAAGCAATACAATATACCTATTGAATTATTCCTGTTTCCAAATAACCAAGACAAGGGCAACCGGGAAGATTTATTGACCATTATTGCCACCGATAGAAAATTAATTGACTGCTTTACTTCCTACGAACTCTGTGTAAAAGATTATAACCTACCATTGGAAAAATCAAGAATCTTTGCTTATCTCGATGCCCTTTTACCTGCTAATATGAAAAAATGCATTACGGATAGGAGAAAAGACGAAAACAGAGACTATAAAATAGCTGCCCACTGGAACCTCAATCACGAATACCTGCAACCATTCCACCAATTTTTATCACCCCTCTTTATTCAAAACAAAATACAATAAGTGGCCATAACTCAACAACAGCCTAAAGCAGAACTACCAGTATCTAACCAGCCTAAGGCATTACAGAAGCTGGCAATGGTGATATCTTACCTATGCCACCCTGTCTTTTTCCCATTGGTAATGGCGGTAGCCTTATCTGTACTAGCCCCGGCAGTATTTATGGGCATACCTGAAAAACAATTGAAACTCTGGTTTTTAAGTATAGGTATTACCGCTGTGTTTTTTCCATTATTCAGTATCCTGCTGATGAAGCCACTGGGTTTTATTACCAGCTTTCAGATGCCTACCGCAAGGGAAAGAACAATACCCCTTATGAGTACCATGATATTCTATTTCTGGGTAACCCATGTATTCAACTCCATGCCTGGAACACCTGTGCCACTGATACTAAAGGTCTTATTGCTAGGCAATTTCTGGGGGCTGATAGCACTGTTTATGATTAATATTTTCACCAAAATAAGCATGCACACCGGTGCTGCGGGTGGTATGATAGGTATTATCATAGTGCTTATGGCTACCAGCCCTATCAATATGGTTACCCCCTTATTCATAGCCTTAGTAATTGCCGGAATTATAGGTACTGCACGAATGATTCTTGGCGCACATCAGAAGGGCGATATCTGGCTGGGGTACATTATTGGTATTCTTGCCCAGTTATGCGCCTACGTTTACATGAAATAATATATTATGTGATTTTTCAATGGAATGTATTGGATCTTTTTTCTAATTTTATTTCATGAGGATAGTTGTAGCAAAACGTAAAGTAACTCATAATTAATTTGCACTTGCAAAATTATTGCGATTAACAGATGGTCTTTCATTTTAAAATTAACTCAACAATTGCCGTATGGAAATGCTGCATAATGCCATCAATTGGTTCGAAATTCCTGTAATTGATTTTGACAGGGCTAGGAAATTTTATAGTACAATTTATGATTTCGAAATGCCTGAAAGGCAAATGGGTCCCAATAAAATGGGGTTCCTTTTATTTGATTTCGAAAAACAAGGAATTGGGGGAGCTATAGTCTGCGGAGAAGGGTATGTGCCTGTTAATGGAGGCATTAAAATCTATCTGAATGCCGGCAGTGATGTAAATATTATTTTAGACAGGGTTGAAAATGCCGGAGGAAAAATATTAGTACCCAAAACAGCCATAGGCGAAAACCTTGGATTTATGGCTATGATAGAAGATACAGAAGGGAATCAATTAATGCTTCATTCTGTGAAGTAGTTAGTACATAGTAGTTAGTAGATAGTCAATTCCGAATGAATCTTGCTTTGTAAAAGCATTAAAAAAAGTAAAAGTCCTGAAATACCTATAGTAGGAATTGCAGGACTTTTTACTTTTGAATTTTTACTTTTGACTTTGAAAACGCTGGCCTTTTGACTTTTAACTTTTGACTTTTAACTTATCAAAGCAATACACTTTAATTCTATTGCAATTGCCGTAGGCAATGAATCTATACCTACCGTGGTGCGACAAGGCTGATTATCAGCAAAATATTCTGCGTATATTTTATTATAGGTATGAAAATCACGTTTCATATCCACCAGGAAAACAGTAACATCTATCAACTGAGACCAACTGCTGCCACTCTCTTCCAATATAATGCGCACATTTTCAAATACACTCCTGCACTGTGCTTCAAAATCGAACTCCTGAAAATTGCCATGCTTGTCGGTTTTCAATCCAGGTATCTCATCAGTCCCGGGTTTGCGTGGGCCTACGCCCGATAAAAATAAGAGATTACCTGCACGCCTTGCATGAGGATATAAGCCTACCGGCTTTGGAGCCTTATCTATAGAGAATTGCATTGTGTAAAGTTAAAAGGCAAAAGTTAAAACACAAAGTTTTATGAAAGGTAAAAACCCAGGATCACAAGGTTGAAATTTAAACCAATAACTGCCAAATTCCATACTCTATTATATGAAACAGTTACCCCCCTTACCATTTATAGGCAAACCCTACTTAGGTCGTTTACTATGTGGTAGCAGAAGAGTTTAGAAAAACGGCTTAATTGTGGTTTAGAGCCTTATTATATCTTCAATCCCCCATCCAGGTTAAGGATGGTACCATTGTAAAAATCATTCTCAATAATAAACAGCACAGAATGTAATAACTCCTCGGTCTTGCCAAAGCGGCCTAATGGGGTGGCATTTTTGTAGCTCTTTATTTTTACATCACTCAATGCAGCCGCTGTAGATGGAGTATCAATAAAACCAGGAGCAATAGCCACACACCTGATGCCAAACATACCCAGTTCTTTACTCCAGGTTACTGTAAGTGCATTCAAAGCAGCCTTTGATGCCGAATAAGCCGATTGGCCCATATTGCCATAGGATGAAATGGAACTAATATTGATAATCACCCCCTTGCTACGGCTCTTCACCATTTTCTCAGCCACATTGCTGGTTACATAAAACACCGCATTCAGGTTGATATCTATCGTCTTGCGCCAGTTCTCCACACTATGGCGGGTATCGGTGCGGGATAATATATTCACCAATGGCTCACTATGTATAATACCGGCATTATTTACCAGCACATGCAGCTTACCAAATTCTTTAAATATTTCAGCAACCAGTGTTTCAACAACAGTATAGTCGGTAAGGTCGGCTGTATAGCATTTTATTGCCGGACATTCAGCCTGCAGTTCGCTAAGCATTTCTGCATTGCGGTCCACCACTATTACATTTGCGGCCTTACCTGCCAGATATGTAGCCATAGTACGGCCAAGGCCGCTTGCACCACCTGTTATCAATATATTACTGTTGCCTATTATCATACTGTCTTGCCTTTTTCTGCCAATACTTTCTTTATATCACCTATAGTTTGCATGGCGAAAATATCATCACCTTCAAATTCTACTTCAAAGTTCTCCTCAATACGGGTAATGAACAGCATATGTGCCATAGATTCCCACTGCTCCAGTGAATTCAACACTACATCGTCATTCTGGTCGGCCTCTCTCAGCGAAAAAGACTCTTTTATTATTTCAGCTAATGTCATTTTATATATTTTAAAACTAATCTAAATGGTAAGCGGGTAATATTTTTGTGGTTATTTCTTCTTTACTGTTAAACATTAATATATCTATAATTGATAACCAGGGCACAAATTCATTCTTAAACTGTGGGTATACCACCTTTTCCGACATCAGGAAATTGAGTTTTACCCCTTTTCCACCGTAATACTCCTTGGTATAAATCTCTTTACCACCACTGGCATTGATATAATGGTCAATCCCTTCCAGATGGCAAATATCGATTAATCTGTCGGCTTTTTTTAGTTCCCTGTTGTTATATTCTTCCGAACTTATTTTATATGTCTTTTCCAGGCCCAGGTAATCACAAATACCAATCACACTATCTATGGCCAATTGCGAAATAGTTTTCCCCCTTTGCTCCTCCATTATTTCCATCTGTAACGTAGGAAATACAGATGATGGAACCGAAGTGGTGACGACAGCCTTATTTTCGGCCATCAGAATTTGTTCAACCAACTGGTAAACCTCGCTGAAGTAAGGAGCCTTGCTGTAGGCCATTTTCAATGTGGCCAATATCTTCTGGAACGCCTTGGGGTCATCCATTAGCTCCACATCCATTATCAGCTTGTTCTGGCTGGCATCTTTGCAGGGTATACTAAACAACAGGTCTTTACCATTCACCAATATCCGGTTGCGGTTGATCCAGCCACGGTTGATATAGTTAACATCGTCGTAAAACACAAATACATCGGCAGCATAGACTAGTTGGAAATAGCCTATGTAGGGAAATACATATGGTTGCATTATAGCTATGCTGCTCATTACTACTAATTGTTTTGTGCCCTCAACAGGAGCCTTGATATGAAATAGATATCCTCTTCCTTAAGCGAATGATACATTGGCAGGCAGAGTACCCTCTTACTGATATCTTCCGATACCGGGCATTCATATTTGTCTACATATTCGAGGGTAGAAAGGCTTGGGTAAAAATACCTGCGTGGGTATACCCAGTTACCATTCAACTCATAAATGCTCTTCAGCAATATTTCTTCCGATTCGAATATGATTGGGTAATAACTATAGTTCCACTCTGCACCTTTCAGTATGGTAGGCTTGGTAACTTGCAGGGTACTCAGGCATTTGTCATAAGCCATAGCCTGTGCCTTCCTCGATGCCATTATAGCATCTATGTGCTTCATATTCACCAGGCCCATTGCTGCATGGAACTCCGAGTTTTTACCGTTTATACCAGCACCATCAAAAGTATCAGGGCTATTATGGCCAAAATTCCTTAAGCGGGCCATAATCTTCAGCAGGTCGTGGTCTTTGGTAATTACCGCACCACCTTCTACCGTATGAAAAAGCTTTGTACTGTGGAAACTGGTGGTAGAAATATCACCATATTCAAAAATGCTGCGCCCCTTGTACTTTACACCAAAGGCATGTGCAGCATCATAGATTACTTTAAGGTTGTGCTTGGCCGCAATTTTCTCAATAGCCAGCACGTCGCATGGATTACCATAAACATGGGTAGCTAATATACCAGTAGTATGTTCGGTAATGCGTTCTTCTATTTTAGTAGGGTCTATACACAATGTATGTGGGTCGATATCGGCAAACACAGGTTTGCAACCCTCCCACACTATACTGCTGGTAGTAGCTACATAACTAAATGGGGTGGTAATAACTTCGCCCTTCATTCCCAGTGCCTTCATTGCTATCTGGATAGCAATAGTGCCATTACCCAAAAACAGAAGGTGATCCAACCCCAGGAAATCCTTGAGTTTCAACTCCAGGTCATTTACCAGTGGCCCATTATTGGTAAGCCAGTTCCTCTCCCAAATCGACTTTACATACTCTATATATTCCTCCATTTCGGGGAGAAACGGCTTGGTAACGTTTATCATAATTTCTCGGCTATATATAAAATTGATCTTGGGTGAATCCCGTTTTTCTCAAATACTTCTTTACCAAAATAATCAACACCCAGGCGGTGCACCTTAAAGCCTCCTGCCTCAAGGCTTTTCACCCATCCCTTGGGCGAGTATTGCCTTACATGGTCGTTTTGGCCATAATATTTCCACCTGTCGGCATCTGTTACTATTTTCGGGTCTTCAAAGGTATCCTCAATAGTAGTTACAATAGGCACCATGGCAATACCCCACCCTCCTGGCTTCAATACCCTGTAGAGCTCACTTATGGCTGCTTTCTCATCAGGTACATGCTCTAAAACATGCGAACAAAGGAAGAAATCGAACCTGCCATTTTCGTAAATGGTCATTTTGGTAATGTCTACGGTATCATCCACACCTTTCATAAAAAGGTCGGCACTTCGGTAGTTAAGAAAAGGCAGGCTTTTCAGGTACATCCTCAGCGAGGAGGGTGCTATATCAAGAAAATTGTATTTTTTTGTTTTATCCAGTTTATCAAAAGCCTTTTTGATATATAAAGCATATAAACGGTCACGGTCATGCGCCCTGCAGGCCGGACATTCATACTTCAATATATTGGCAGTCTCACCCGAAAACATAGGGTAAATATACTGGTGTGTATCAAGGTCTTGCAATATCCCAAAATCAATAGGATTGAAATAAGCCAGATGGGTATTACATACAGGGCAAACATATTTTTCGCCCATAAATGGCCTTCTGTTGGGGTCAGATTTCAGCTCCTTTAGAAAGAAATATACGGCCCGTTTTAATTTTAATACATTATTGCCCATGCGTGTTGTGTTATTGTTTTATTCTAATGCATTAAAATGCTTAACTATACCAGTGAATCTTTTACGGATAATAAAAACCAAATATATTGTACCAATACCCAGTTTCGCCAAAATTAAAACAATTTCAGCAATTTGAGGATTGTCATTTAATCAAATTCAAAAGTACATGATTGATTAACAATGGTTATCAATACTACCTTAAAGTATAAAAGCAAAATACATGATAAAAAGCCCAATAAACTTGATGCGGCGATTCCCCCTTGAGGCCTAGGCTTTGGGCGTTGGCGAAGGGGGATAGGGGCAATGTTATTACTAATTATGTGAATTTATTTTATACAATTAAATGGATGATTCCCATTCTATCGAAACACAAGTGACGGCGGGCCTAATATATTAGTCTATGGCATCGCCTTGGGAGGTCTAATGGACAATGATGATGGATATCCCATAAAATACATGCCCTAAATATTTCAAAACCACCTACCCCACTATCACCCCCTGCGCACCTTGCTCAATCCTGAATGTAATGCTATTCTTACATTCATGGGCATCACCATCGGTTTGCATCAATTTCAACCCTGGGTGCGAAATGGCGATTTCCTTACCTGTATAATGCCTCACGTAAGGGCTGCCGGCAATTGTACCGTTCATGGCTCGTAGCGAAATAACACCACCCAATATCTTCGGAAACTTCTTCACAATCACAAGATCGAACAAGCCATCGGTATAGCTCGCCATTGGCGCAATTTGAAAATTGTACCCAAACTGCTGTCCATTAGCTACAATAACCATAAATGCCCGCTCATCTACCCTCTTGCCATCTATAGTAATTTGCCAGTCCCAGTTTTTATAAAGCCAAAGATATTTTACCACCAGCCAGCTGTAAATCATAAAGCCACGCTTTTCGCTTTTGGCAAATTTTTTGGCTATCAGTGCATCAAAAGCCACACCTGCATTACTTATAAACAGGCGGTCATTGGCATACCCAATATCCATATGGGTCACCTTACCCTGGTTGATGATTTTTATCGCCTCATTGGTATCAATAGGTATGCGCATGGTGCGTGCCATGCCATTGCCCGACCCCTTGGGTATAATAGCCAGCAGGGTTTTTGTGCCCTTCAGCCCATTTACAATATCATTTACCGACCCATCGCCACCCACAGCCACCACAGCATAAGCCCCCTTAGTGGCCGCGGTGCGGGCCAGCTCGGTGCCATGCTTGGCATACTCGGTATTAATGATTTCGTAGGTATATTCTTTTTTGTCGAGGTAGGTTTCAATCCCTGTCTGGATTTCCTTTCTACGTTCTACTCCCGACTTCGGATTGATGATAAACACCAGGTGCTTCATGCTATAATATCTGTGCCTTTAGGCTTAAGTCCATGCTCACTGCATGATGAATAATTGCACCTACCGATATATACGTTACACCGGTGCGGGCATAGGCTTCAATATTTTCAATGGTGATACCGCCCGATGCTTCAGTTTCGTATTGGGTACCTATCAGGTCCATGGCTTCCTGCAATTGTGCTGGGGTATAGTTATCCAGCATTATCCTGTCCACCTGACCCACTGCCAATACCCTTTTCACATCATCCAGATTACGGGTCTCCACCTCTATTTTTAAATCCAGATTATTGGTTTTCAGGTACTCGTTGGTTTGCAATATGGCTTTTTCAATGCCTCCGCAAAAATCAATATGGTTATCCTTAAGCATTACCATATCATATAGACCCATACGGTGGTTCACCCCGCCACCTATCCTTACTGCTTCCTTCTCAAAAGCACGGAACAGTGGAGTGGTCTTACGGGTATCCAATATTTGGGTTTTGTAATTTTTAAGTACTTCCACATATTTATTGGTAAGGGTAGCAATACCGCTCATACGTTGCATACAGTTGAGCGACAACCGCTCCGCCTTCAAAATGGTATGCACACTAGCCTCCACCTCAAAAGCCAGGTCGCCCAATACAACCCTATCACCATCTTTCTTATAAAAGGTAAATACAGCCTCTGGCTCCAGGAAATGGAAAATCTGCTCAGCCAGACTAATGCCAGCAATAATACCGTCTTCCTTTACTTTGAGAATTGCCTTGCCTTTGGCTTCCACAGGTATACATGCCAGGGTAGAATAATCGCCACAATCCACATCTTCCCTCAATGCCTCTTCAATAAACTTCAGTGTATCCAATCCGATAAATTTTTAATGGTGCGCAAAATTAAGGAATTAACATTAGGCGTATGTTAAATATTTGAGAGGTGTAGAGGGTATCACTTTGAAATTTGTAAACCCAAAGGTGTAGATGGTTATCACATTAAAATTTGTAAACCCGAAGGGTTGATATGATTATAGAATTGGAGGGAAAAGTGTGGTAAACCCTAATGGGTGTATGGGTGCAACTCATTGAGATTTGTAAACCCGAAGGGTTGATATGATTATAGAATAGGTGAGAAATTGCGGTAAACCCTGAAGGGGTGATATTATTTCGAATTATAGTAACCTTATAGTGGGAGTTTTGCCGCACCTAGTGTTGTTCCGCAATGTTCCGACAGGGAGATCCGGAACTAAAAATAAAACTCCTCTTTCAAAGGCATTCACCTTCCCCGGGCCCAACCAAAATCCCCCACCCCACAAAAAAAGAATACCCACCCTGAAAAACAAAAATCACCCACCGGTATCCATACCCGGCAGGTGATTTTTACAATAATATACTCAACGGGCAACTATGGCTTGGGCTTATGCACATCCATAAAGTTCACCAGCAGGATAGAAATAATAATAACGGCAGCCACGGCTATGCCCAGGAAGGTAATTATCTTCCTATACGTTTGGTTGGCACTCTTAAGGCTATGCAACTCAATAATATTATTCAGGATATTCTCAATGCGAGAAAAAGCAGTCTCGCCCTTGATAACATAGTCGTAGGCACCATGCTTCATACTATCAATAGCCACGTCTATTTTGTCCTGGCCACTAAGCATAATAACCTCAGTATGAGGGTTCAATGCTTTAATTTTTTTCAGCACCTCCACGCCATTCTGGGCATTAGGCAGGTGCGAGTTAAGGTGGAAATCCAGTACCACGATAGCTGGTTTCAGCCCCATATCCTTAATAGCGCTTTCACCGTCATCATATATTTTGAGCTGGTAATCAAAACGGCTTGAGATATGATCCTTCAGCATTTCGTTCTGTATTGGTTCGTCATCAACCAGGAAAATGTATTGTTCTTTGTGTTCTGCAGCCATAAAAAATATTTCAATGGAGAAAAGTACAGGTTAATATCCGAAAATCAAAATAACCCACTCACATTTCATGGATAAATTATAAAAGGGGAGGGGGGAATTATTATATTTAGCTCCACTAATGATTACCTTGGTCAACAAAAATGAAACAATAAACTTATTTCAGCCTTTAACAAACAATCACCGTAAATAATTCAATATTCATGGAAAAATTTGAAAATACCAATAATGATAATATTAAGAATGATTTTTTAAATTACCTACGTACGAACACAAAAATCAAACTTGATTCTACTCATAAACAGTATGTAAAATGGCTAGACAAAGTACAAAATTGGTTTATAGAAAACGGAATATGCAGTACGAATTATGTAATTTGGAAAGACCTAAATCAAATTAATGAAATTGACCAAAAGTTACATAATGAGTATAAAGAAATTTGGGAACAGGTTAACGATGACCCCAAGCAAAATGGTTGGTTAAGTGCACCTTGGAATCATTGGGTCAAATTTAATTCTAAGAATAACCTTGAGTTACCTTCGAAATCCATTGAAATCCTATCTAAAAGAATCAAGGAAATAAAGCCTTTTACAATTAAAGATTTTAGGGATAATGTTATTAAATCAGGGCTTTATTATAGTGAACAAGTGTTATTGCGTTTCGTAGCCTCGCTCATAACAAAACCATTTGTAATTCTTACTGGTTTATCAGGTTCTGGAAAAACAAAATTAGCTGTTGCCTTTGCAAAATATATTTGTGAAGATGAAAAACAAATATGTATCATTCCTGTAGGTGCAGATTGGACAAATAGAGAACCACTCCTTGGCTTTCCTAATGCCCTGGAACCTGGAAAATATATTCAACCAGAAAATGGAGCATTAGAATTAATTATTAAAGCTTCAAATCCAGTAAATAAGGACAAACCCTATTTTCTGATTTTAGATGAAATGAATTTAAGCCATGTAGAAAGATATTTTGCTGACTTTTTAAGTGCAATGGAATCAAATGAAGCTCTTCCGTTGCATTCAGAAACAGACGACTGGAAAGATACTACCCCTGCAAAAATTAAATTACCTAAAAACCTGTTTATAATAGGCACGGTAAACATAGATGAGACTACATATATGTTTAGCCCAAAAGTTTTAGACAGGGCTAATGTAATAGAATTCAGAATTACCGATTCAGAAATGAAGTCCTACCTTGAAGAAATTAAACCTCTGAATCTGGATAGCTTAACTGCTGAGGGTTCAAATATGGGTTCTTCATTTGTTAGTATGGCAATAGCCAATGATTACAAGTTCGCAGGAGAGATTGATTTAAAAGCTAAACTAATTGAGTATTTCAATATTCTCAAAAAATCGGGTGCTGAATTTGGTTACAGAAGTGCTTCTGAAATTATACGCTTTGCTGGGGTTGTAAATAAACTAGATGCGGCATGGGGACTAAATGAAATTGTAGATGTGGCTATAATGCAGAAACTGCTGCCCAAAGTTCATGGATCCAGGAAGAAATTAGCTCCGGTGCTCACTTCTTTAGGAGAGATGTGCTTAGTTGATAGGTCAAATATTGGAACTTATTTTGATCCCAAAAATGAGAGCAACTTGTCTGATGATAAAAACGTAATGTATCCCATTTCTTTAGAAAAGATAGTTAGAATGTACCGTTCATTGATCGAAAATAGCTTTACAAGTTATGCAGAAGCCTAGCAAACCATGACACGTACAGAATTACTTTTCAATGTCCAAGCCAAAGACAATAATTCAATAGTTATTAAAATTTCAGCGGAATCTGAAATTGAGGGTAATCTATTTAGTATTGATGAGGAGGAGGCCAACCAATATGGTGAAGCCCAAAATCAAATATTGGAGGGGCATTCTTATGAGTATAACATAAGTGGACCTTATAAATTTGAGCAAATTTCCGGTTTAGTAAGTCATTCAAAATACCATAAATCATCAGGCAGAATTACGCCTAATACCAAAGTAGGAACTCTTAGCCTCAAAATATTAAGCACCATTGATGATTCTGATAAAGGTATACTTAAATTGGAGGTAAGATCAATAAAAGCAAGTTACAGGTCAGATTACAGGCTGATGCTTGAGGAAATTACGGAGAAGTGTACTGATTTATTAATGCAGCACTCCTCCCATGTTTCCCAAATGTTTGCACCCGACCATGAAGAAGATTCAAAAACCTGGTATCAGAAATTCGCCTTTATCAAGTCTATTTTAGATACTGAAGAATTCACTGATGCAGTCAATAAAATAATACAATCGCCGGTAACAAAATGGATGTCCTATGAAATAGAAAAGGACATTTGCAATGTCAGGAAGATTAATAATAAAACAATACGGCAAATAGCAGGTGCCACATCCAGGATTCCATTACCTGCCAATCATCCATTAAGGGCTACTCTTGGTACTATTCCTTCTAAAATAAAATCATATGATAAGAAGGAAACAGTAGATACGGTTGAAAATAGGTTTGTTAAATATGCATTACAGCAGTTTTTATCATTTGTAAATAGTTACGGGAACAAACTTGCAGAGAATGTTCATTTAGTTGCAGAAACACAATTAATGGAAGGTAAACTAGAATTAATTCTATCCCATTCTATTTTCCATGAAATTTCAAAACCAGATATTTTACCATTAAACAGCCCTGTTCTTCAACGAAAAGAAGGCTATAGGGAGCTATTGCGAATTTGGTTAATGTTTGAACTGGCATCGAAACTAGTTTGGCATGGTGGTGATGATGTTTATGATGCAGGCAAGAGGGATGTTGCAGTTTTATATGAATATTGGTTGTTTTTCAAACTATTGGATATTGTGGGTGACATTTTTAAAATTGAACCACAAAGCATTGAAAATTTAATTGAGCCTACGGCTGATGGATTAGGATTAAAGCTGAAACAAGGTAGATACTTGCCACTCAAAGGATTGTTTAATGCATCAAGTAGAAAATTAAATGTCGAGTTTAGCTATAACAGAACATTCAAAGGCAATAGTTCATATCCTAATCAGGGAAGCTGGACAACCAGTCTAAGACCTGATTATACGCTCACAGTTTGGCCGTATGGTATAGGTCAGGCACAAGCTGAGAAAGAAGAATTGATTGTTCATGTTCATTTTGATGCAAAATATAAAGTAGAGAAGCTAATTTACATTATAGATGAAGAAGATGAGGAGTTAGATGATGCAAATGCCTTTAAGAGAAATGATTTGCTCAAAATGCATACTTATAAGGATGCAATAAGGAGGTCGGCAGGTGCTTATATTTTATACCCGGGTACAGATTCGAAACAAAAATTTGGTTTCCATGAAATTCTTCCTGGATTAGGTGCCTTTTCTGTTAGACCTTCAAAGGAAGATAATGGTCTCGCAGAGTTAAAGGATTTTTTGAATAAGGTTTTGAAGCATTATTTAAACCGGGCATCTCAAAGAGAGAAGATATCTTTGAAAACCTACGAAACTTATAAGGACAAGGAATCTAACCAGCTTGAAGAATATTTACCAGAAACCTATGGAGATAACAGGGATTTAATACCAGATGAAACTTATGTATTGGTGGCTTATTATAAAGGTCAGGAACAACTAAACTGGATAATAAAATCAAACCTTTATAATGCACGCATGGGTTCTGGTAATAGTTCATTAAGACTTAATCTTAAAGCTACAAGTGCAAAATATCTCCTTTTACATACTGGTGGTGAAAAAACAACAGGTAGAATATTTAAAATAAAGGAAAAAGGGCCCAGGGTTTTCTCAAAAGATAATATTATTGATAGAGGATACCCAAATCCATCACAGGATTTTTATCTGGTATATGATACCGAGGTAATAACTAATAATGATTTTCAAAACATGAAATGGGATGTAACAAAATTGCCTGGTTATAAAACAGGTCGGCAGGCAACTGACCCATTTGCAGTTTCTATGACAGAGCTAATGCAAACGCTGGTTAAGTAATCCATTAAAATGAAATTTCTCTTACTTTTACTCCCCCACAAAAAAAATAAATGAAAAACCTCCTCCCCGCACTCCTCCTCCTTATACTCTCCAGCAAGGTACATGCCCAAAAATATTTCCAGTTCATTTATACCAATTCCCCGGTGGTATATGGCTCCAACCCGTATGATATCTCCACTGTAATGGGGTGGTTGTATACAGGTAAAATGGTGCACGCCAAATGCAGCAATTGCACCCTGCCATCGCAAAATGCCATCACCAGGCACCCCAATATGGATTCCCTCCACAACGAGTATTTCAAAATATTTCCCTGGGGCATCTTTAGTAAAAACTATGCCCCCTATGTTGAAAAGAATGTACCAGACGGCAGCAAAACCATCTACAAGCTATACACCTATTACAAGGTAGAGAACAATATCCTAACCCCCATTTATCAGGTAAGGGCCACCTTCACTGCCGATATCCACAATGAGCACCACGACGTACTCGATTTTGAATTCGCCGCTGCCTCCGGCCTCAAAACCCTTGACAGCAAAATGGTATTGAAGGCCTACAAAGCCAAATTAAAAGAAGAAGAAAATGAAGCCCCGCCACCTATGCGTGGTCTGTAGGCATACCAGGTGGAGTTTATTACAGATAATTGATAATCAATGTACCTCTCCTGCATAATTTTTCAGCAGGAGGGGTACATTGCCCAGCCCTTAACGGCATAGCATAAACTCAGCCACTATTGATCATCAGGGGCCTACCAACTAATTTGTGGGTAGCCCCTTACCTGAAAACACAAAGTGCCCTTTGGCCAGCACCTGGTCTTTCTTTGCCCGTTTATGCACAGTAATATCTATTTCCAGGTATTGGCCTTCCCTCAGTATATAGTCATACTTCAGGTTCACCCTATCACCTATATAGGCATTCTCAAAAAACTCCAGTTGGTAAGATGAGGTAACAATCTTTTGGAAGTTCAATTCACCAAACACATTCACTATTGCCTGGTCATAAATCTTCATTATCTCACACAGTATCTTACCTGTGCTTAATGTCCCCAGGTCGCTGAGGTGTATCTGGTGCACTTTAAATTCCCGTGCTATACTTAGCTGCTTGCTATCTGTTTTCATAATCATTGTTTTAAAAGAGATAATACTCGTAGTCTTCAATAATCAGGCTTGGTCTTTGGTCTTGCCATGCTTTGCTTATGGCTTGCCTTGCGTTTTTGATGATGCTTTTTATGCGTTTCATTTGCTTTTCTTTTATAGTTTTTGAATAGATTTTGGACATAAAAAATGCCCTTTTAGCTTTGGCTCAAAGGGCATTTGTAGATATGTATAGATACATGGGTCAACATCGCCACCTTGAGCTGTTATGCTTACAACATTTATGATTTGTGACCGTCGATTTCATATCAATTAGTATTATCTGTTTCATTTTTGTTCTGGTTTAAAATAAAAAACCCTCCGGGGTATATCCGGAGGGCTGTATGCTATATGGTACAAACATGTAGCTACGGCCTCCGGTAAGAGACACGCTTTGTACAACATGAATGATTATAATTACTGTTCACAATACAATGTTACTAATAAACTCCGGCCTGGAAAAATATTTTTTCGGGTGTTTTGAAGCAAAGGCAACAATTTTTCCCATTTTAACTGTTTGTCCAGAGTGGAAAGATTGCGCTCAGACCGCTTTCAGCAGTCAGACCGCAATCTTTGGCGCATCTATCAATAAAATTTGCTACTCAAAAGCTCATTGAAAATGACGTGGCCAAACTCAGCAAATATCTCAAAATTACTGTCAGAAACGCCAGGATACGGCACCCTCTCCCTCGGAGAGGGCCGGGGTGAGGCCTCCAATTGGCAATCCGATTTTGTATCAAGCACCACTAAAACGACACTTGTCAATTTCAGAGGGCCGGGGTATGGCCTCCGATTGGCCATCTAATTTTCCCATAAAAAAAACTCGTCATTAGCAGCAACGCACTTAGGGTTTAGGAAAAACAAAAATCACAACACTTCATCTCTTTATTGCAAATCGGACCTATTCCTCCTCATGGTTCAAAGTCTCCATTTTAGAACCAAAAAAATTGAGGAACAATACCATAAATGCCACTACCATTACCGCTTGTATACACACAAACATTTTGCCCAGGTTGCTGGTAGGGTGGATATCACCAAAACCAATGGTAGTAGAGGTTACAATACTGAAATAGATATAGTCTACCACCGAGGTCAGATTATCGCCCAGCAGGTGCATACCAGCATATATTACAGCAAAACTAAAGGCAATCTCCAGGTAATTGAGAAACAGCATCAGGATATTGCGCCGGTATGACCTGGGTTTTACAAACATGTCGGCTACAAATATGAGGGAAGCAACATAAAATATAGTCTCCAGCAACAGGTAGCCCGAAATCACCATCACCACCTTATACCTATACAAACCTGAAAACAGAAAATAAATGGGTAAAAAGGTTTTAAAAAACACAAAAAACTCATTCCCTACATTCTTCTTTATTGTACCGAACTTCCCTAAATAATTACGGATATGCAAGCCCGGGAATATGTATTGCACCAGTACCAAAAACAAACGTAATACCTTCTCAAAGCCTATATCATGGTGCTTTTCGTTGTTCCATATCCTTATCAGGTTTATTTTATGGGTCTGGTAAGCCGTCAATCTGAGTTTCTTATTATACTCCGGCTTACCAAACATCAGCTTACTGAAGAATTCCGAGATACTCATACATAATGATTATTAATGCCTTAATAAGATACTATAACAAGTATAAAATTAGTAAATAAAACATTAGGGAGCAAGTAGGATACAAATGATTGGTTATAACCTTAACCTCATGATAAAGTACTAATACCCAATCTACCTACTTCACAATACTCAGGCAGGCATAAAAAGTTCCGGCAGCAGTATTTACCTGCACTGTATAAACCCCCGTAGCCAAAATTCCTGTATTCAACTGCATTTGCTGCACGCCACCGTTTTTGCAATATCCTGGTTGGGCAATTACTTCCCTGCCTAAGGCATCCATTACCCTTATACCTACCTGCCCTGCTATGGGCAAATTAAATTGCACCATAGCCTGCTCTTTAGCCGGGTTAGGGTAAATCATCATTGTGCTACCTGTATTAGCCACATTGCCTACCCCTGTTGTCATATGCACCTTTGCCTGTATGCTATTGAGCACCTGCATATATGTGCTATTGGTAGGGTTATTATCAAGGAATAATACTGTAGCCTTCAGGTTGGCCAATTGCCAGTTCGCTGGCATATGCACAGGGTCAAAAGCAAAAGAATAAAGTGAATCTGCGTATAGGCTGGATGGAAGGCTTGCCACCATTCCACCGGCAGATGTAAGCAGGTCGGGCATAGTGTAACGGGCTACAAATTGATAGTCCATCGAACTCCCCGGTATCAGTGCCAGGCTATCCTGGAAATTATAACCAACACCTGATAGGGGCAGGTTTAAATCCTGGTAACTATACGAATTGTGCTGGGCATAGGCCGCTCCTGCATTGTTGATATTATCCTCGGTTATTACCAATTCAACCCTGTAATCGCCATACAAATCAATGGCTGGCTGCACTGTTACACTCGCATTTATAGTATTAGCCCCGTCCAAAAATGCATCCATGGCCAGGTTAGCAAATCCAAAATAATTTTGAAGCTTTGCATAGTTACTTAATAGTGCCACCGGGTCGCAATAATAGTGCCTGTCGATAAACACACCGGGCAATCCATTATATCCGGCAATAGACTGCAAATAAGTGTCATAATTCTGCACCTGGCCATTCTCTAAGGCCATAGGGTCACTGGCCGGTGTTCCCTTATCATGCACAGAAACAATGCATACCCTACTACTGTCATTTTTATAAAGTGAATCCCTGTATACTATACCCCTAACACAATCGCCACATAGAGTACTGGTAATTTCCTCCACCAATAATCTTTTGGTTGGCATAAACAATACTGTATTCAGACTTGTGCCTATGGTATCATTGCTATGGTTCACATCACCAGTAGCAGCCACCCATACACTAATCGGGTAATTACCCACCAGGGCCGGATAGGTATAAGTTGCTGTATCGGTAAAATTATAGGTTGTAAACGGGGGAATTACAATACCACTTACTGTAGCTACAACTGGGGCATTAGTGCCTTGCTTGTAAATAATATTAAATCCAGTAATGGAATTACGCCCTGCATTAAAAACTGTCCCTGTAAAATTAGTGGTATTACCAGGTGCGCCATAGTTCGCAGGGAAGCTTGTATTAGGGCTTATAGCCGTAATGGCGAGGTCGGCGGCAGGCGGGGTATAAACTATCACATTATCTATTCCCCAGCCCAATTCCCAGCCTGTATTGTCCTTATACCTGAATCCCAGCATTACTGATGGCCTGCCTGCATAAGCTACCAGGCTTATGTATCTCGATTCCCACCAGCCACTGGTATTGCCGGTTATTGTACTCACCACTGTCCATGTGCGGCCTGTATCAGTAGACACCTCCACAGTTGCTTGTTCGCTAAAGCCCCCATAGGAACTATGTATATAACTACAGTCGAAATAAAGATAGGGAGATGAAACACCCACCAAATTTATAGCCGGTGAAATCAATAGCGAATTGCCATTATTGGCAAACTCATGCCTGTCGTCATTTACAGCCACAAACCAACTATGGTCAGTTGGGGTAAACCCTGCACTTGACAATGTTGCCGAAGAGCCTGAATTCCAGCCAATAGAGTCATTATGGGTACCACTTGCTACGGTCTGTGTCCATCCCACCGGCAACCCTGATAGTGTAACGCTTTCAAAATCCTGATTGTATATAACCTGGGCACTTATGCCTGCAATGAACAAAAAGCAGGCACAGGTGATAAGCAATAACTTTTTCATGAGTATGTTGTTAAATAAGACCCGGCATTGAATGCATGCAAGATACTACATGACTGGTATAAATTACAAACGGGAAACTATGAAGTTTCCCGTTTGTAATTAAAATATTTATAATCAAACCAACCTCAGGTGGGTAAGATAATTATTGCTTTGTAAACTTCTTAGTAACCACATTCTCACCATCACCATTGTAGAGACGGAGGAAATAAATACCTGAAGGCACATTTTCCAAATTAAGGTTAGCACTTGTACTTGGCACTTTATAAACCGACATTACCTTACCGATAATATTGTAAACTGCGATAGTCTTAATATCCAGTCCTGCATCATAAACTACGTTGAGGTCATTCATGGCAGGGTTAGGGTAAAGAATCACTTCTTCTGAAACCTTGTTTACATAAGTAATTGCAGTAGTAGGCCTATTGAATAGGAAAGTAATGTTCTTAGTGTAAGATGAAACCGCATCGGCAAGATTAACAGTAAGGTAAAACACACCAGATGAAGAATTGGGTCCAAGGCTCATTTGTAATTCAAACTGACCAGGGGTATCTAAAACATACGGCAGCAGAGTATTCGATGTCATTAAGGAACCAGACATATTGTTCCTGTTCCACAACAAAGTATCTCCCTTGTTTGGGTAACAGGTTTTATTATCACATATACCCATGGCTAAATGGTTACACCAATCAGCAGGGAAGTTACTAGCTATACAATGCCAATTGATTACCAGTCCTGATGCGTATGTTATATTGGTAATATTATCAAATGCATCTGCATGCAAAGTACCGGCAGGCATATTAACGAAAACGGTATCGTAAGGTACAGTAAAGGTTTGCGCCTTAACGAATCCAGGTGCTAAAACACCCAAAAACATTAGAGCAATAAGTAGAGTCTTTTTCATCTTCGATACATTTAATATCTAAGATACAGACTACCAAAAAAATAACCAAAAAAAATATCCCAAATCATAAAACAAATTCACCAAATGGGCAATGCACTAATTAAATGCAAAACATTTTCAAGGTATAATAGGAACGGTAAACAGGGGTGGGTTGAAATGCTCAAGAATGCGTATTAAATAAATTACAAACGGGAAACTATGAAGTTTCCCGTTTGTAATTAAAATATAGAAAATCAAACTACCCTCAGGTGGGTAAGATAATTATTGCTTTGTAAACTTCTTTGTAACCACATTCTCACCATCACCATTGTAGAGACGGAGGAAATAGATACCTGAAGGCACATTTTCCAAATTAAGGTTAGCACTTGTACTTGGCACTTTATAAACCGACATTACCTTACCGATAATATTGTAAAC
>CANGSR010000015.1 GCA_947456055.1 Chitinophagaceae bacterium | reverse complement strand
ATACACTTGCTACAGGTTGTTTTACCACCACCACTATATCAGTTACACCATCACCCTCAGCCATTTCAGGCCCATCTAATGTTTGTGTTGGTAACTCAATACTTCTTACTAATGCTATTAGTGGCGGTAGCTGGATAAGTAGTAATACTGGAATAGCCACAGTTGGTACCTTATCTGGGATTATAAATGGAATAAGTGCGGGTACTTGTATCATTACTTATTCATTGGGTTCGGGTTGTAATGCATATAAAACAATTACAGTCAAGCCAACACCAGCATCCATTAGTGGCACATCACCTCTTTGTGTTGGGCAAACTACTACTTATACCAACGCAACCACAGGTGGCAACTGGTCAACAATAGGTACAATAATATCAATAGGTTCACTTTCAGGTTTAGTTACTGGTTTATATGCAGGAACATCAATTATCACTTATTCCTTGCCATCTGGCTGTTTTGTAACCAGGTCTATAACCATCACATTATCGCCTTCAACTATTTCAGGCCCGGGCTCACTTTGTTCGGGCAATACCAATTCATTGGGGAATACCGTAAGTGGGGGTACCTGGTCAAGTACTAATACATCGGTTGCAACTATTGGTTCGGCCACAGGCTTACTAATGGGTGTTTCTGTAGGTACAACCATAATTAGCTACGCATTAGCAGCCGGTTGCTATGCAACAAAAACAATTACTGTATATGCATCACCAGCCCGCATTTCAGGTCCCGGGGCTGTTTGTTTGGGTGCATCAATCACCCTTTCAAATGCAATAAGTGGTGGAATTTGGGAAAGCAGCAATCCGGTCATAGCAACCATTGGTTCTCTATCAGGTGTGGTTACAAGTGTAAGTTTAGGTACAACCATTATTACTTATACCTTACCATCAGGCTGCTATGTAACCACCACCATCGCTATTACTTCGGCACCTACAGCTATTACCGGCCCATCATCAGTATGTATTGGATCAGCAATTTCATTATTGGATGGTATTGCAGGTGGTACATGGCAAAGCAGTAACACAGCCATAGCCACCATAGGGTCTACTACCGGTTTGGTAAATGGTATGTCTTCTGGTACTGCACGTATCACCTATTCAATAGGCACTGGATGCACTGTTTTTAAAACTATTGAAGTGCGAGGAATACCTGCAACAATAACTGGTACCGGTGCTGTTTGTGAGGGTCAAACTATAGTGTTCAGCGATGATTCTACAGGCGGCACATGGAGTACCTCTGCAACTATAGTTAGTATTGGTGCATCAAGTGGTATAGTAACAGGGCTTTCTTCGGGTACAGCCACTATTACCTATACCTTGGCAAGTGGTTGTAGTGTCAATAAGTCAGTTACGGTAAACCCAATACCACCACCAATCACAGGTCTCTACCATGTTTGCCTTGGCCAATCAACACCCCTCACAAATGCCATTACCGGTGGTAACTGGACAAGTGCAAATCCTGCCATAGCATCTATTGGTATTTCATCAGGCTTAATGGCAGGTGTTTCGGTAGGGACAGTAATCATTACCTATAGCCTGCCTACTGGATGTATACAGACTGCCCTGATACATGTAGATGCTTTGCCTTCACCAATAGGCGGAAGTACTAACCTTTGCCTTAGTACCTCAACCACATTAACGAATACTACCCCCGGTGGCACCTGGACCAGCAGCAATACTTTAATTGCATCCGTTGGTTCTACAACTGGCTTAGTTACCGGATTATCTATTGGCACTACTATTATTACTTATAGCCTAAGTACGGGGTGTTATGCAACTGCAATAATCGCAGTAAGTCCGGGACCCACAAGTATATCAGGGATAATAAACTTATGTGCCGGTTCATCAACCTCTCTGTCTTCATCCACAACGGGTGGTACCTGGATTTCTGGCAATACATCAGTAGCTACTGTAGGATATACCACTGGTAACCTTGTGGGAATTGCTCCTGGTACCTCAGTCATTTCTTATTCTCTTGGTGGCTTATGTTTTGTTACCCAAACCATTCTTATCAATGCTATTCCGCCTGCTATATCTGGCCTAACTCATGTATGTCTAGGCCAATATACACCTCTATCCAACCCTCTGCCTGGCGGTATTTGGTCGAGCAGTAATACTAGTGTGGCAACTATTGATGCCGCAGGTTTAGTACATGGTTTAGTTTCTGGGACTTCCATAATCACTTACACACTCAACACCTGCCCGGCAATTACCGTCTTTATAGTCAATCCACCTCCAATGCCAATAATTGGCAATTATGGTTGCCTGGGTACAACAACCACACTTAGGGATTCCACTTTTGGAGGAACCTGGTCTAGCTATGATACAACTATTGCTATAATAAATCCCATTTCAGGCATACTCACCGGACGAACTGTGGGTATCACCCTGATAACCTATACCTCTTCTTTGGGTTGTAATACCATTTCACCTATAGCTATAAGGCCACTACCTACCCCTATTACAGGTCGTACCATGATGTGCGAATCAGATACAATCATATTGCATGATGCCACCCTGGGTGGGGTATGGACAAGCGCAAATACACTGATAGCTTCAGTTGGGGCAAGTACAGGTATTGTTACTGGAATATCGGGTGGAACTACCCAAATAAGTTATAGCTCTAATGGTTGTCCTTATATTATCAATGTAACCGTTAATCGTAAGCCATTTCCCATTACCGGGCCTCATAGTGTTTGTGCATTTGGGGCTCAAATCCGCCTTGCCGATTTGGATACCCCCAATGGTAGTTGGACCAGCATTTATGTTACAGTCGATACTTTTGGGGTAGTAACCAGCTTCATGCCAGGTACGGGTATTGTTACTTATACTTTACATACGGGTTGTGCCGTTATGGACACCCTTATTGTAAATCCAAATCCAGTATTTATTATAGGCCCTGATTACTTATGTTTGCATGAGTCAATAATATACCATGATGCCACCCCCGGTGGACTATGGAGTGGCACCACAACAACTGCATTTGCTACCATAGATAGCATTACCGGAACGGCTACTGGGGTATCAAATGGTAGGGCTGTTATCTCCTATACATTACCTACAGGTTGTTTCACCACGAAAACATTAGCCATAAATCCGCTCCCCTCGCTCATCACAGGCCCCAACCAATTATGCGCCGGGGATACTACCATCTATTATGATTCATTATTTGGTGGGAGATGGCTAAGCTCGTCATCATCATTGGCAACTATTAACTCCACCACAGGCCACCTTTCTGCATTATCAGGTGGATTGGATACAATTCAATACCAATACACCAACAGATGCGGTACCACAACTCTTTCTAAAACAGTGAATATAAGACCCCAACCCAATGCTGGTACCATTCATGGTCCAGATAGTGTATGCATGCGACAAAATATTACCATGGTAGATTCGGGTAGTATTGGATTAGGAACATGGTCAATCACCAATGGCAGGGCAAATATTTCACCATTTGGAACCATGTGTGTCGCCATTGGTAATAATCCCGGCTTGGATACCCTGATATTTACCACTTCCAATGTTTGCGGTACAGCCACAACTACCCATTCTATTTATGTTCGCCCCTTCCCCGATGCAGGTATTATTACAGGCCCACAAAGTGTCTGTCAAGGCACAACAATAACCCTTACTGATACACTATTAGGTGGAACTTGGGTATGCAGTAATACCAATGCAACAATTACTACTACCGGTTTATTAACAGGTGTAAATTCCGGTCTGGATACCGTTTACTATAATCTAAGAACAGTATGCGGCATAGGTTATGCATCAATAGTAGTAGACATCAAAGCCCTACCTGATGCCGGTACTATTACCGGGCCACAGCAAGTATGCGTTGATGCCACAATAACATTAGATAATCTATCTAAAAATGGCCATTGGGTATTAACCAATAGCCATGCAAAAAATGATTCTAACCTAATTACGGGATTATTGGCAGGAAAGGATACGGTAAAATATTCTGTTACCAACTCGTGCGGGACCGATTCTACCACTTATCCATTAACCATCAATGCCTTACCCAATGCAGGCAGAATCACCGGGCTTGACAGTATTTGCCCCGGAGATACAATTAGCTCATTAACGGACACTGCATTAGGCGGTGTTTGGGGACATACAAATGCTTCAATTGCCACTCTTTTAGACTCAGGAAGACTAATAAGCCTATTGCCTGGTATAGATACCATCACTTATTCGGTCACCAATACTTGTGGCACGGCTATAGCTACCCGCAGCATTAAAATCCGTACCCTGCTGGACTGTGATGGCCCACCTAATACCCAGTTTAAGGTGGGTTGCAGCGGCGAAGGAGATATACTTATTTACCCCAACCCCTCAAGGTCGGGAGAGTTTACCTTCAACCTCTTCTCTAAATATCAGGAAGAAGTGACAATAGTAATTGTGAATACCCTGGGCCAAAGGATAAGCAAATTCGGTGGCCTTACCAACAATTATACTAATATCGCCCTCACCCTACCTGCCGGTCTTTACATAGTAACGACCTATACCCCACATGGTAAGTGTAGCGAGAAACTGGTGGTAGAGGTGGATAGGTAAGTTTTTACATTTCGAATGCGTTCTTCGGGATTTGCTATCCCGAAGCCCTGGTGGTGGATTTGCAATCCACCTGTGCATTGTTACGCAATGTTCATTAGGTACAACATATACTAAAATTAAGTCCCATAATGTGCGTTTTCCCAATAAATTGGGGCACATCATATTTTGTTTGTTTTTCTACAAAGCTTCCACTCCGATGGGGTGTTCCGGGTTTCGTATGCAATAGCTGCGATAGATATTGAAGGCGACTCCATAGGAGTCAAAGCTTTGTAGCCAACAAAAGCAGAATAAGTCATATTCCAATTTATTGGGGAAACCCAAATAAATGGTAAGCATCAGCTAGGATGCGCCTATATAAGTGCAAACATTATTAATAAAGCTACACTCTATTAATTAATCTTGTAACCATGCCAAATACGTTCTGTTTTGTCATTGAGCCAATAGATATCATTACAAAAACTGAAGTTCATTGACTTTTCCACAGGTGCACCATCAGGTAATTTAAGTACTTTAGTCATAAGGCCGGTTGCGATGTTGTATAATTCTATTTGTTTGTCATTTACATTAAGCAAACCAATTTCAGAGCCCGCAATACCGGTATATATAAGGGCATTTTCGTTGTAGTTTGCTTTAATTGTCTTCTGGTCAGCCACAATATCATTTTTTGTTTTGGCACCAAGATGTAATGCGATTGTGGTATCAGATACGCCATCGGTCATTTTGTGTCGCTCGATGCCTACGGTTGAATAATCGAAGAAGTAAACAACATTCTTTTTGGCATCATAAGCGCACACACTTTGTGGGTCTGGCTTGCCTGGTTCTATATCTATTTTAACTATCGATGTTGGTATTCCCTTGCCGTTGAGCTTGTATTCTACCCAGCCAGTATTGTCATAACCATTTGCTTGCAGCGTTTTTGTGTTTGGGTTGTACCAGAAACCTCTTATGTCAATAATCGTTTCCAGGTTGTCATCGCTAAGCATTCTGCCGTTAGCATCAAATACCTCCATTGGGAAAGTTTCATTACCTGCCTGGGCGGCATAGTATTTCTTTTGTACCGGATGCCAGGCCACGTTTGCAGCATTTGCACCTCCTTCTCTATCTATGTGGAGCGTTAATACTTGTTTTAAAGTTTTGGGCTGTTGGTCGCCTGTAGATTTAGGTTTCTGTGCATAAGTATGAAACCCAACTATAAGTAATACTGAAACCAATATTTTTAGCTTGTTCATGTTTTTCTTTTTATACAAAGTTAAGAAATTATTCTAACGTGGTAAAAAATAAGGATATAAAATTTATTTGAGTTATTGAAATTAAAGGGTTAAAATTAATTCAATGTATAAATATATTTTGTTTTGCATGAAACATTAAATATATATCAATAATATCATTGGCAACGAGGCGGCATTATATTATAAATGCAGTGATGGTTGCCATAGTCACTCAAAAAATTATCTAAACAATTTCATTACAATTATGAGAATACCATGTAAAATAATAGTTTTACAAAAGCAATTTTATTTCATATCAATTGAATGTCCTGATAGTGTTTTTATGTCCATCCTAACCTTTTCAGCTTAGCCTAAAATGAAAATAGGCCATATACGCAATAAAAGGTTTTGTGGCAATAAACCAGTTTTCATAATCTCATTTCACTAGCTTTTAAAAACTAAATTTTCATGAGAAATTTAATCATCCTATTGTACTTTTTCCTCATTACAGATTGCTCTTATGGTCAATCTTTAAAAAAATACACTATTGGTACCAGCGGTTGTTCTGCATACTTTTATTGTAATCCGGGTAATTTTGAATTAAATAAAAGCCCCGATTCCTCGGAGGTATTTACTGGTGAATGTACCAATGAAAATGTGGCGTTCGGGGTTATCTGTGTAAAACTGAAAGATAAGGTTAGTGGGTTAGAGACAAGTGAATCAATGCTTATTTCTTATCTTGATTACCTTAAAGGAACTTTAAATATTTCCAAATCGGCAGGTTATGGGAAAGGCCATAGGTTAAAGGGTAGGGAAGATACTCGTGGTGTCATTGATTACTGGGAAGATAAGGATAAAGCTAATTGGAAGGTAAAAGGGTGGACCGATGGAAAAATCATTGCAATAATGTATTGTTCTTCGCTAAAGGAAATACCAGAAACTAAGGTAAATATCTTTCTTGATGGTCTTGTTTTACCTTAGGACTGATGCTAATATAATGTCTGCCAAATGGCGTAGGTATTTTGCATTTTTGCAAGGTGCAAACCTGAAAGCTTTCGGGATGCGATTGGCGACCAAAGTTAGGGTTGTATCGCAAAGGGGTAAAGAGTAGCTAGTTTTTTACATTTGAGTAAGAATACCAGGTATAGACTTGTATATTCTCTGCATTAACCCCGCCGTCATTTTTATATTTTTTTCTAACTTCTCTTTCTGCCACATCCTTGGAAGGGTAACCATCACCACCCTGAAAGAAATTTCGCCCGTCAGCCTTTTGCCCGTTTATTAAAGCCCACCATCCTTTTTTTGAACTTCTATACAGTTCAGTGCAGGTTTTACCTCCCTTTTCCTTACACACCCTTATTGCATAATCTTCACATTCCTTAAATGTGGTTGCAGCATTGTCATTATTAAATCCAGCTCCAAAAGCACCAGTTTTATCACAAGCATAAATCACACATTGGCCATTTGAAAATATAGCCGAAAACAAACAAATGGCAAGCAATACAAATGTCTTTTTCATATTTTTGATTTTATGTAAAAAAATTGAATTGGAATAATTAAAACAATGACCATCATCAGTACCGTAAATATTGTTAGGTTTTAAGAGAGGATAAAAAACAGGCCATATAATACAAGCAAAAAACTATAAAAAAGCAAGACTTTATATTATTGCTCTACAGTTCTGTTCGGGATTTGCTATCCACACAAATAATTACTAACTTTAACCTATATACTTAAACAAAAATACAAATGAAAAAGATTTTCATAATTCTCGGTCTTTTATGCAGCGTTAGTCTGGTTCAGGCTCAAACCATGCAGGATGGTCATTACAATAATTCAGGCACTATCAAGTCTGATGGAACCATACAGGATAGCCACTACAATACGGTAGGTTATTTTAAAAGTGATGGTACAGTTCAAAATAGCCACTACAGCACCATTGGCTATGTAAAGAGCGATGGTACTATTCAGGATAGCCACTACAGCACCATAGGCTATATCAAAAGTGATGGTACGGTTCAGGACAGCCACTACAGCACTATCGGATATATTAAAAGTGATGGAACTGTCCAAGACAGCCATTACAGCACCATAGGCCATGCAAGTGGTATCAAGAAAGAATGGGCCGCTGCCTATTATTTCTTCTTCAAACTGAACTAGTTTAACATTTAGTATATTATTAGATATTACCTAGTAGCCACGGCCTTTAGGCCGGGGTATGAGCATTAATTATATTTGGCTTTAGCCAAAATTGCCGTATATAGTTGAGGAAGGGAGGTAACCCAAACACCTACTTCTCATCGGTAGCCGCCAGGAAACCCAGATTACCGTCATATTGCTCCAGCAGGCCGAAAACATCATTGGCCATAGCATCCATTTTTCCCTTTTCAGGTGCTATCATCTTGCCAATACGCATTTTGTATCTGGTAGATGTCAAGTCTTTATATCCTTTTTCAGTGGTACTATCCCTCAAAAAAAAGTTATTGGCAATAGCCCCTGTCAAAAATTTCGCCCTGTTATCAGCTGATGAGAATAGAACCATGGTATACAATTTTATTTGGTCATCGGGCTTCAGGTGTTGCTGCCTTGCCAGCATGCAGAGGTAGTCGGCATACCGGTAATACCTGTATTTATTACCCAAGTCGGCCTTTTCTGTATACACATTCCACTTATCGGCTGGTTTTATATTGGTGATATACCGGTATTTTTTGTCTCCTGCATAGTAGGCATTTAGTTTGGTTCTGATACCGCTGGTGTCTATCACTGTATAATAATACCTGGGTAGGTTCTCCATATTATAGGTACCCAAATCGTCGTAATGGGTAAGGCCGGAAATAATTTCCTGTATCTTTTTGGGTGTAGCCACCTTGTTATACCCATTGGTTTCAGGCAATGTGGTATCAATTGAGACCGCCCCTGTACTCACTACATATTCGTATTTCGACTTCTTCATATCACCCACCAATGGCCCGAAATTATCGCCAAACAGGTCGTTCATAGATTTGGGTTTGGATATCCCTGGCGATTTCTCCAGCACCTCAATTCTTATTGCGTTAGAAAGTATTTCATTACCTTTTTTGTCCATTATTTTACCTGGTTCTATGGTAAATGTTCCAGTATTCTTGGGTTTCAATAAATACCTTAGCGAAAGGCTCACCACCGTTACACCCTTTCCGTCTACAAAGTTTGTAGACTCATTTTTTGTCTGCATTGGCCCCGATGATAAGGTAAAACCCTTCCAGTCAGGCCTGGTAAAACTATAAATCTCAGGAGTCTTGGAGCTAATGGTATAAGTTATTTCCATTTCATCACTCAGCCCTATTCTCGTAGCATTGACACTTGCAGTCAGCTTATCTTTTTGGGCCAACAATGTTTGGTTACATGATATAAAACAAGCTAAAACCAAAAGCAGCCAAAAGTTTTTTAGGTCATTCATTTCAATGATTTTTTCAAATGTCCTGCAATTTCAGGAGTTTTAAATGTAATAACAATTCATATTGCCCATGGTGATTGCTAATGAAGGAGGATGTATATCAAAATACTTTAATTGAGCATCTTGTTTGAAGCCATATATAATCAAAAAACCAATGGTTACTCAAAAACAAACTTAAAATTATCACCCCAGAAATTACCCATTGGGGCAATGTTGGGGCATAAATGGGGCATTAACAAAGAGCACAAATATTTGATTATCAATTATATATGGAAATCATTGCCCCAAACAGAATATTTTGGGGCAATGGTAATTTTTCGTGAGTACTCCCTTTCAGACGATGATACATGTAAATAGTAGGTACCATCTGGCAGGGGTAGGTAGATATGTCCATCGGAGGGTAGGCTATTAGTTTGGTATACCTCACGGCCTTCCATATTAAAAACCCTTAAGCGTGCCAAACAAGGCATTGCAAAATCGGTATGTACATAAATATTGCCCTGCGATGGGTTGGGGTATACACTACACAGACCGGCATCAGGTGGTGGCATTATACCTGAAGTGTACCAGTAGTTTATATTTATTTCGTCTATCATCCAGCCATCCTTACCCATAGTATCGTTGCCGGCAATAAAGGTAAAGCGGAATAATAGTGTATCAGGCATCAATGCCAGGCTCGATTTGTTTAGGGTAGCAGATGCCCACCCGGTTGTACTGTGGCGGAAGTCGGGGGTGGTATACCACCTAAGGTGATAAGGCAGGGTATCGAGCAGGTTCAGCCATGTGGCCCCCCCATTACCAGAGATTTCCAGCATACCATAGGAGGTGGTATCAATATTGAGTTTGTAATAGAAGCTTAGGTCTTCGAAGGTGGCACCATAGTTACCAGGCATCTTAAGGGTAAATACCGAAGTATCATTAGGCCTGTAAGGGTGTGCCGTATCAGTGACTATTGCATTAAGATCGGTATATGGGCCGTAAAAAACAGATTTGGATGGGTGGCCTATCTGCCATTGGTTGTGGTGGTAGTGTTGGGTATCAATATTTATTGCCACAGGATAAAGTACATCTCCCGAATCAAAATTGATAACATTGTTCAGTGTCCATTGTGCTTGCACCTGCAATGTACCTATACATAACAATAGTAGTAACAGCTTTTTCATAAACCATTTATATATTTCTAATGTAAAGGTACGTAGGCGAAAGTGGGCTTTATATGATATTCATCATACTAAAGTTGGTATCGGTCATGTTTTGAGGTGGTACATAAGTAGCCCCGGCCTTCAGGCCGTGGTATGAGGATTAATAATATTCGGCTTTTAGCCAAAATCCATGGACTAGGGAGGCAAAATATGGAGAGGTAACAGAGGAAGTAAGAATAACTTGCTCTTGTTATTTGATTTTGTTAAGTTTTGAATTTAATTTTCTTTTATTTTTGCATTCTGTTTACTTATGAAAAATCTCATCAGGTTCGATTGGGCAGTAAAACGGCTTTTGCGCAACAAGGCCAATTTTGGTATTCTCGAAGGTTTTTTAAGCGAATTGCTAGCAGAGGATATTAAGATTGAGAGCATTCTGGAAAGTGAGAGTAATAAGCAAACCGGGGATAATAAATCAAACAGGGTTGATATCTTGGTGAAGAATTCAAAGGATGAATTGCTTATTATCGAGATTCAGAATAGCTATATGCTCGACTATCTCATGCGCATGTTATTTGGCACATCTAAGTTGATAGTGGATAATATGGATGAGGGAATGCAGTATGGCAATATCAAAAAGATTATTTCTGTAAATATTGTCTATTTCGACCTTGGTCGTGGGGAGGATTATATTTACCATGGCACCACTAATTATGTAGGCATTCATAAAAATGATACCCTAACGTTATCGAAAAACGAGGAAACTATATACCATACCGAACAGATTGCTAAAATATATCCTGAATATTACATCATAAAAGTGAACCAGTTTGATGAAGTAGCTAAGGACAGATTGGATGAATGGGTGTATTTTTTGAAAAACTCACGAGTTAAAGAAGGTTCAAGTGCCAGGGGATTAAAAGAAGCCCAGGACAAACTGGATGTACTAAAATTGAGCGAAGCCGACAAACGTGAATATGATAATTATATAAAAGATTGGCGTGATACTTTTGGCGTAATAGTAGGCAATTTTGATAAGGGTAAATTTGAAGGACATCAGGAAGGGCGTCAGGTAGGTATTGAAGAAGGCCGACAAGAGGGCAGGTTGGAATCACGCTACGAAATAGCAAAAAACTGCCTGGCTGAGGGTATACCTGTGACTGTTATTACTAAACTAACCGGCCTCAGTGAAGAAGAAATAAGGCAAATTGGTCTTTAACTCCCTAAAATTTAATACTCATTGTTACCGAATTATTAAATATACCTCAAAGTATTTCCTTAATATTGCCCCTTCAAACTATTTTTTTCACAAAACGGTAGCTTAGTGAATCATCCTCAAGGGCATCTTGTAGCGGTAGGTGGAGCAGAAGACAAAGGAACTGACCTTGAAAAAGGTATTTTGCAGAGAAACCGCCTTAACTTTTTTGAGCTTGGTATTCTCAAAAATATCGTAAGCCTTATTGATAATAAGGAAGCAAGGGTAGAAGTTATTACCACCGCATCATCTATACCAGATGAAGTAGCCCAAAATTATATTGACGCTTTTGCAAAATTAGGTTGCCACAATGTGGGCCACCTGCGCATAAGAAACAGGGAAGATGCCGGCATGCCGACTAGTATAGAAAGGCTAAAGGCTTGTAGTTGTATTATGTTTTCGGGGGGTAACCAATTGAGGCTATCATCCATATTTGGTGGTACCCAGTTTTTGGATATCCTTAAGTACAGGTACCAGCATGAGAATTTCCTTATTGCAGGTACCAGTGCCGGTGCTATGGCTATGAGTAATACCATGATTTACGAAGGTAATGCCGCCATAGCCAATCTGAAAGGAGAAGTGAAAATCACAACAGGGCTTGGCCTTATGTTTGATGTAATCATTGATACCCATTTCGATAAGCGTGGCAGGTTCAACAGGTTGGCTCAGGCTGTAGCTGCACAGCCTGGTGCAATAGGCATTGGCTTGGGTGAGGATACTGGTATTGTTGTTTCAGAGGGTATTGAACTTAAGGCTATAGGGTCGGGTAGTGTGGTGATTATAGATGGTCGTAATATCGACTTCAATAATATTGCCGACATCAAATTTGGCCAACCTATATCTGTAGAAAATATTATTGTTCACATCATGTCTAAGGGAGATGTTTACAATCTGGAAACCCGCAAGTTTGTAGGTTCTGAGGTGGTAATTGATGATGAGGATTAATATTGCTCTTTTTAAATTGAGTCCGACAACCTTTTAAGAAATTTCCTTTCTTTTATAGAGTAGGTTACCCCTTCGGCTATTATGCTCATTTGTAGGTTTTCAACTACAATGGGTATGCATTCTGTTGCTGTGTCAATATTGGTATTCATAATTTGTCTGCCATCCAGCGTTATGACCATACCCGAGCCAATACACTCGGCATGGTTGCCACCAGAAATGATTAGTGCTGTATTTTCTTCTAAGCCTATACCCAGGCAACCGGGGTTTAAGGCTATAGCATGAGCCAAACGGGCTATGCGGCCCCGTTTTATAAAGTGGGTATCTACGATAATTCCACTAATGAAATTTAATCCCTGGCTTATTTTGATATCGTCTTTATAAAGTGCAGCACCGATTAGTCCACCTGTTATTATTATTTCGGGTAGGGCCATGGCTCCGGCACTTGTACCGGCTACTATAAAATTTTCATGCCCATAATACTTGTCCCGAATAGCCTGTAATAAGGGTGTGTCTTGCAATAAAGCAACTAACCTGCCCTGGTCGCCACCGGTAAAGAAAACCGCATGTGCCTTTTTTATCCGATCTACTGACTCATGGCTGTGTGCATCGGTGAGGCTATTTACTTTTATAAATGACACCTTAGTAAAACCTTCCTCCTTATAGGCTTTGATATAGAGCTGTTCCATATCTATGGGTATTGATGAGGCCGCAGCAATAATCTCAATTTCGTGATGTGTCCTTGGGGTCTTTTGAACTAGTTGGCCTAGTATTTCAAAACGGGTTATGTTCTTTTTCTTGTTGTAGACTGTAAGGTTTTCTCCTGGCACATCGCCCTTGTCTTCATGCCCCCCTATTATGATAAGTTTTCCTTTTGGTATCATTGTATGTATCAAATTCGCCAATTAGTGGCTTTTTCTAAAATAAACCACCTAAAACCGCATGCAATACCTCAAATAGGATTAATAATATGACAATCCATTCCAGCTTATTGGCATCACGGTGCTGCACCAATTGTGCGAAAATCCGCTGGTTATTATCTATTATGGTTAGGGTATATTCTACCTCTTTAAAACGGGTTTTTAGGTTAAAAGTTCCCGATAGGCCGGTATTAATTTGAGATAGGTATTCTTCTTCCCATACATTATCTGGAGCATCCAGAAAATAGAGGTTATCGGTAATGCGGTTTTGGATGTTGAGAGTTTTGCCTATAAGTTTCATGAGGCTAATTTTCGAAATGGCTAGTTTTCCGCTTAGCTCCAGTTCCCTGGTTTGCTTGGAGGTTTCATAGAGTATATTTTGTGCCAATTCGGTAAAATAGTCTAGTACAACAGATTGGTTTACATTGAGTAAGGCGATTTTGATGACATCCCCATTAATTTCGGGAACCCGCATAGAGTTGTACTCGAAACTAAGTCCCTGCCCCAGCCCCACGTTGATCATAAAATCTTCCCTGTATTCTTTTCCTTCAGCTATTGGCGCATCTACAAACGGACGAACAAATTCAAGGAATTCGGTAATGGTGTTTTCATCGCAGTCTGAAAAGGCTACTTCGCCATAGTTCTGAATGTAGATATACGAGGTTGTTCCCTTTTTTATAAATACTTCGGTAGTAGTAGAAGAATGGGTAGTACCAACATAGGCATCCTTTAGTTTTTTAAGGAGGATATTATCTCCCAGCCGGTAAGCCACTATTTTAACCTGGTTCATTTCCTTATGTTTTATTATTTACCCATTCACAGGGTATGCCTGGGCTATTCTTGTACCCATTTTATAATGTACCGTAGGCCGTGCTGTAAAACTCACATTTGAGGCAGTCTCAAACAGCAGTATAATATCAGAACCACCAAACTGGAAGTAGGATAATTCTTCACCTTTTCGCAATGTTACCCCAACCTCAGCAGTTAAGATTACAGATGAAACCTGGCACATACCAATAGGCAAGACAGCCACAAGGCCAATTGCCGTTTCCAAAACTATAAGCCCCCTTGACTGGGCAAACTGGTATCCGGGAACATCCAGAGAATTATAGTCTCTTTTTAAATTCAGGGTATGCACACCCTCCTGACCCGGAAAAGGTACAGCCTCCACCTCAAGATATACCTGACCATGAATTACCCTGGCTTCCAGCACCTTGCCGCCCACAGGTGCATGCTGGCGGTGGTAATCGGTAGGACTAAGGAAGGAATGCATAAATAGGCCATTTTCAAAGCGGTCTTTGTATGGGCTTCCTTCCATCAATTCGCTTACCTTCCAGTTGATTTTCTTTAATGTTATGTGCGAATCTTTTCTTATTTCCCATTGACCACCAAATGTAGAATCTGCAGGCATAACGATTACCGACTGGTCGCTAATAGCAGCAATAGGCCTATATCCCGGCTTAAAATGGCGGGCAAAAACCTGGTTGAACGACTTCCAACCATCGTGTGGGCGGGTGTACTCATTCATATTGTAGTATGGAGAATCGTACAAGGTTTTTTCAGATTCTTTGGTCAATGATTCAGGGGTATCGAGAAACAAACCCAAAGCATTGGCATAGTCCACCATCCATTTTGAAAATGGGGTGAGCTTAGGTGCTTTGTCGTGAGGGGTAATTTTGTTTTGAAGGGAAAAAACGGGTTCCTGATTGGCTATGAAATAAAAGGCACTCAGGTGGTCATCCACATTTTTGCCATTGGTGGTTTCGGTAGGTACCCAATACAGAAATTTGTCAATCCATTTAAGGTAAGAATCCAGATTGTGCACATTATCTATGAGCTGCACATTCTTACTTTTTGCTTTCTTAATTGCGGTTTCGAAGCTTTCTTTCCAGTTGTTTTTTTCAATCATTGCGGCTAGTGCTTCCACTACCGGGTGGTATATTGTCTTAGTAGGCATTATTAGTGGTTTTGTGCAAAGGTTCAGTTTTGCACAAAACAGGGTCTTACACAAATAGGGTTATAAATTGCAAAATTCACATAGAACCTATGCAGGTGATTGAGCAATATTCCTATATTCGCAATACAAAATATGTATACACAATGAACCTACATGTAGTAGCCTATCCTCAATTGTCTCAGGCTGATTATGAGCTGATACAGGCATGCCGCAAAGAGCATAATAGCCTATACTCTATTATTGAGCCCCATTTTACCCTGGTTTTTTCGGTGCCGGATATGGAGGCTGCCGATTTTATTGGTGAGGTGAGAAAAAGGGCAGAGGGTTTTGGGCCTATTGATTTCACATTCAGGTGTGCCATCATTACCCCTGATGTTATTAGTGGTTATTATGATGCATTTTTAGTGCCCGATGAGGGGTTTAGTAAGGTGGTGAGGTTGCACGATAGCCTCTACAGCGGATTGCTAGCACCCCATCACCGGCTGGATATTGCCTATACCCCTCACCTGAGTATAGCTGCATCGCCCGATGTACATAAAATAAAGAAAATAGTAGATAGCTGGAATGAAAAGGAGTTTGCCATTAAGGGCACCATATCCACACTCGACATCATTAATTATGAAAACCGGGTGATAAGTACTATTGAGCAAGTGGTGTTGTAGGCAATTATGACAAATAGAAATGGTGTCACTATAGGCAGGCACAGGAGAGGTTGCCGACCACAGTTTTTCCAACACTTGAATTTAGTTCTTTGGAGTTGAGTTAGTTAGTAATTTTCATTGGCTTATGGAATTCTATTGGGCTTGTGTTGTATTTCGGCTTTGGTTCTTTGAATTCCGGTCTCAGACCGGCTGATTTGCGTAGACACGAGTGATCCTACCGGAACACTCGTGCCAGGGATGTTTTATTGAAGTGGTGATTCTTCATCACCGCTACCATAAATCTTTACCTCATTTCTGCCTTTATTGTTTTTGCAGGCACGGTACATACCCTCGCTATTAAAGGGCATTTCAATATTACCTTCTTTATCGATGGCTATCAGGCCGCCTTCGCCACCTATTTTCACCAGTTTGTGCTGCACCACCAGGTCGCAGGCATCTTTTAGGGAAAGGCCCTTGTACTCGATGAGGCAGGAAATATCGTGGGCCACTACTGAGCGGATAAACAGTTCACCTACCCCTGTGCAGGATATAGCGCAGGTTTCATTATTGGCATAGGTGCCTGACCCCGGTATAGGGCTGTCACCTACACGGCCATATTTTTTGTTGGTCAATCCGCCTGTGCTGGTGGCGGCGGCGAGATTACCGGCACTATCTAATGCCACAGCACCTACGGTTCCGAATTTCTTGTCGGTATGGTCCAGGGTTACCCTGTCTTCAGCAAGGGCATCCTGCCATTGCTGGTACCTTTGCTGGCTAAAAAAATAATCCTCATCTTCAAAGTCCAGGCCCTGCTGGCGACCGAAATCTTCGGCACCCTTACCGCTCAATAATACATGGCCACTATTTGCCATCACTTCCCTGGCTAGTTTCACAGGGTTTTTTACACCACTAACCCCACAAACCGCACCGGCCTCCAGGTTTTTGCCAAACATGATTGCCGCATCCATTTCGTGCTTGCCCTCATGATTGAATACCGCACCCTTGCCGGCATTGAACAACAGGAAATCTTCCAGTTTGACCACAGCTGCTTCCACTGCATCGAGGCTACTACCGCCATTTTCCAAAATTTGGTAACCGGCATCCAGGGCATCCTGCAGGCCGCCTTCGTATTTGGCTTGCAATTCGGGGGTCATAGAACTGCGGAGGATGGTACCTGCTCCGCCATGTATGGCAATAGCAATATTTTGGTTGGTCATTTTGTGTGTTGGCTTGTGGTTGCAAAAGTACCGTTCATTTTGATTAGTTGGGGTGCGAATTTGGGGGAGGGTAGGTAAATGCCCCATTACCCCAAAATATTTCGGTTGGGGTAATGATTTTTATAATACTATGACAACCAATAACTTGTGCGTTTTTGGAATGCCCCATTTATGCCCCATCATTGCCCCAATGGGTAATTTTTGGGGCATTAATATATATTTATAATAAATATATAAATTCGTTTCCCCGATAAATCGGGGTATTGCCTGTTTGGGTTTTATGGGCTACAAAGCTTTGACTCCTATGGAGTCGCCCGTGAAAAATAGATTGGCAATTGGAGGCCTCACCCCGGCCCTCTGCCATTGACGAGTGTGATTATTGGGGTACTTGCATTGTAAAATTTGGATAGCCAGTTGGTGGCCTCACCCCGGCCCTCTGCCATTGACAAGTATGGTTTTTAAGCAAAATTTGGATTGCCATTAGGAGGCCTCACCCCAACCCTCTCCAAAGGAGAGGGTGCCGTATCCTGATGTTTATGACACTAATTTTTGGAATCCTTCCATGATTGCACACGTCATTTTCAAAGAACTTTTGTACTACAAATTAGACACTCCAAAGGAGAGGGTGTCACATCCTGATATTTCTGACAGTAATTTTTGAGATGTTTGGGATTGGCCACGTCATTTTCAAAGAACTTTTGTGCAACAAATTTGTTACTCCGAAGGAGGGGGTGTCATATCCTAGTGTTTCTGACAGTATTTTTGGGATGTTTCGTCCTGTTTTTTAAACACTATTTGTATGTTATTTTTTAGTAGCCCCGGCGTTTATGCGGGGGAAGAGGGGTGAAATGATTATTGGCTTTAGCCGAAATTGGTATATGTAGGATTCCATGCGCATTAATTTCGGCTAAAGCCTATATATTTTATTGTACCATACCCCGCCTAAAGGCCAGGGCTACTGAAATGGCGTTTTAGATACACCTTAGGCCTCGCCCTTTGCATGGGTGAGGGTGTCGCATGCTGACATTTCTGAGAGTAATTTTGAGTTTGGGGTTTGATCGGCCACGTCCTATTCAATGAACTTTTGGGTAGCAAATTTGTTACTCCCCACCACGGTGGGCAGGCAAAGGATAGGGTGTCATATCCTGGTGTATCTGACAGTAAATTATGCCGTTGTTGGTGTTTTCACCAACAACCTTCGAGGTTATCCGGAAACATTTTGTTAGCCAAACGAATTTGCTAAACGAAAGGGTTGTTGGTGAAAACACCAACAATGGCGAAACCCGGGTCACCCTATAAGGGTGGAAGCTTTGTAGAAAAACTAACGGAATATATTGTGCCCCCAATTTATTGGGGAAACTAATGGGAAATCAGTATTTTTTGGCTAACCCTCCCGGTCGGGGTTTTTGCGGAAAGAAAATATAAGCCATCAGGCACATCAAGGTTTATTTCATTTTCCTTGTTGGTTGTGATGGTAAATTCATTAATAACCTGACCTAATAAATTGCTTACTGAAAGTTTTATGGGTTCTGAAAGAGCGGTTTTTACACTGACAGTTATATTGCTATTGCTGGGATTAGGATAGGCTGAAAAAGTATTCGTAAATCCGTTGATGGATTTTACGCCAACAGTATTTGTAATTTTACGAATCCTATAATTACCAAAATCACAAATGTATATATCACCAGAATGGTTGACATGTACACTTGTTGGTGAATTTACCTGTGCTGATATTGCTAGATCCCCATCTCCACTATAACCACAGATACCATTTCCTGCAATAGTAGAAATACCACCCATTGAATTGACCATACGCACCCTGCAATTCATTGCATCTGTAATAAAAACATTACCAAGATCATCGACAGTAACTCCACATGAACGATTCAATTGGGCTAGGGTTGCAGGGCCATTATCACCACTATAGCCTGGTAACCCTGTTCCGGCAACCGTTGATATATAACCAGATACGGTAATTTTTCTAATGCAATTTGACTCATCATCGCCAATATAGACATTCCCAAACACATCAACCGCAATTCCATATGGAACATTTAATGAAGCTAAAGTTGCTGCACCATTATCACCAGTGTATCCCCTAATACCAATTCCCGCAATTGTACTTATGAATCCTGATGTATTAATTTTACTAACCCGGGCATTGCCATTGGATATATAAATATTACCAATGGCATCTATTGCTACACAAATAGGTGCTATTTGTGCACTTGTTGCAATAATGTTTTCGCCATTATAAGTTGTACTTCCATTACCTGCAATTGTATTTATTTTCCCAGATGCATCAATCTTTCTCAACCTATAGTTATACGCATCTGATATATATATATTATTTCTTTTGTCTACAGTTAAACCGAACGGATGGTTTAATTGGGCATTGGTAGCATCACCCCCATCACCGCTAAAACCTGCTACGCCAGTACCTGCAATAGTAGTGATGATGCCATCAGTGCTCACTTTTCTAACCCTGTTATGGTCACGGTCACCAATAAATATATTACCAGCACTGTCTACTGCAATACCTATTGGGCCATAAAGCTCGGCAGCAGTGGCGGCGGAGTCGTCGCCCAAGCCCATGGTACCTCCACCAGCTATAGTAGTAATAATCTGCCCCAGGCCTATCTGGGCGGCAAAAACGCAAAAAAGGAGGATAAGTAGTTTTCGTGGCATAGCTAATTGCAAAAATGGTTTAGAACTATAGATAAATCTACTATTATAGACGTAAAATGTAGGTAGATTCTTTGGTGGAGTGGAAAATAAATTGTGGCGAGTGGATTGCAAAACCACTGCCAGGGCTTCGGGATTTTAAAATCCCGAAGAGCGGTGTTATTGGGCTGGGGTAAGGTGAATGCCTTCTGAGAAGGAGTTTTATTTTCCGTTCCGGATGTCCCTAACGGAACATCGCAGAACAACGAGCTATAAAGCTTTGACTCCTATGGAGTCGCCCGACGAAAATTAGATTGGCAAATGGGAGGCCTCACCCCGGCCCTCTCCCAAGGAGAGGGTGTCGTATCCTGGCGTTTCTGACAGTAATTATGGACTTCTTGCAGTGATTGCCCACGTCATTTTCAAAGTACTTTTGTGCAGCAAATTTGTTACTCCGAAGGAGAGGGTGTCATATTCTAGTTTTTTTGACAGTAAATTATGCTGTTGTTGGTGTTTTCACCAATGTCATTGACTTAAGGATTTTCAAGTTTTATATTTCACATTGAACCCCTCTGGGGTTCATTAAATATTTATTTCATATACCCCCGGTGTACACCGGGGGCTATTCATATTTAAGCCCTTTGGGCTTATTATGCCAATAACTCTAAAGCCTGAAAAAATCCTAAAGTCAATGGCATTGGTGTTTTCACCAATAACCTTCGAGGTTATCCGGAAACATTGTGGCGAGCAGAGCGAATTTGTTATAGGAAAGAGTTGTGGGTGAAAACACAACAATTGAAATGGGCCAATACTTGTGCTCACGTGCTTTTCAATTTGGAAGCCCTGTAAATGGAATGCAAACCAAACCTCACAGACAAAATTAAACCCCTTATGTAATCATCGTTCCTTAACCTTAGTCCAAGACCTTCTTATTGCGATCTTTAAAAAATATTTAAGATTCGGGATAATAAAGATTGAAAACTTTATTTATACTTTTGTACTCTATCTGAACCCACAGATAATCCTGATGCGTATAAGTATCAAATTTACAGGGCCTTAGGGCATTTTTCCTTCCTCCGTTTTTCTACGTAGTTGTCAATATTATTTACTTATACCTAAAACAATCAAAAATTTATGGAAGTATTCCTGGGTCATCCGGTTCTCTATATAGGACTGGTAGTATTGCTTATTTTGCTTTTTAAGTCTGTAGTTAATGCCGGTGGCGATGAAATTGTGGTGTTGGAAAGACGCTGGTATGGTGCCAGTATGCCCGAAAACCGAACCATTGCCAAGGCTAATGAGGTGGGCGTTCAGGCACGTATATTGGGGCCTGGTATGCGCTTTTTAATGCCTTTTATCTATAAAGCAAGTAAGTATAAATTTATCAAAATCAATAAGGGCCAGGTGGGGCTGGTTACTGCCATTACCGGTGAGCCGCTGAAATCAGGTCAACTCTTTGCCGACCCAGTGGAATGTAATTTTTACCAGGATGGTGAGCTGTTCCTGCAAAACGGCGGTCAAAAAGGACCCCAGGTAGCCATCTTGCCTGATGGGGAGCATCGTATCAACCCCTTTCTCTTTCAGGTAGAGATAGTAGATGTGGTACTGGTAGGCGAAGATGAGGTGGGTATTGTAGAATCTATTGCAGGTGAGCCTTGCGAAAGGGGCAGGATATTTGCTAAACCCGTAGACTGTGATGACTACCAGAATGCAGAAAAATTTCTATTCAATAAAGGCCAGAAAGGACCGCAGATAAGGGTATTGGGCCCAGGTAATTACCGTATTAATACTATGCTGTTCAAAGTAAGCATTGAGCGAATAGTAAAAGTAGATGGTGGATATATGGGATTGGTTACCGCAATGGATGGTGCAAGCATACCAGAGGGTAGGTTGCTGGGTAAGAAAACCGATGGCCATATCAACTTTTTGGATGGTGAAGCCTTCCTGAATAATGGTGGCGAAAAAGGCCGCCAGCTTGAGGTGCTGATGCCGGGTAAATACCGTATCAATACAGCCTTGTTCAAGGTTGATGCATCTGTTTACTGGACATCTATCAATGCTGATGAGATAGGTATAGTAACTGTAAATGAAGGTAGGCCAATTATAGACCCGGCAAAAATTGCCGCTGATGAAGTGCCACTCGACAAGCACAATAACTTCCAGGATGCTGCTGCCTTCCTGGCAATGCAAGGCCAGAAGGGCTTGCAGATACCTGTATTGAGGTCGGGTAATTATGCTATCAACCCATGGTTTGCAAGTATTGATAAGGTAATGATGACGGTGGTGGAAATAGGCAAGTGTGGTGTAGTAACCAGTTTCGTTGGTGAAAAAGGAGAAGACACCTCAGACAGTAAGGTAAATGCAAAAATTGTAGAGAACGGGTTCAAGGGAATCTGGAGGGAACCATTGGGACCCGGTAAGCACCCGGTAAATACCAAAACCTATAAGGTAGATATGGTACCTACGAACCAGATAACCCTTAGCTGGGCCGATGGCCGCTCGCATGCCCATGACCTAGACTCTAACCTACGCACCATAACCCTACGCACTGCCGATGCCTTTAGTGTAAATATGGATGTAAATGTAATCATCCACATACCTATGGATAATGCACCAATGGTAATTGCCAATCAGGGTTCTATACAAAGCCTCATATCGCAGGTGCTGGAACCAGCAATATCATCGCACTTCCGCAATGCAGCCCAATACATCAAGGCGCTAGACCTCTATACCCAGCGTAAGGAATTGCAGGCTACGGCCAAGGCGCATATCATCGATGTGCTGAAGGAACATTTTATCGACTCAAAAGATACCCTGATTGCAGATGTGGTTTTACCTACTGCATTGACCAAAATAGTATCAGACAAACAAATAGCCGAGCAGGAAAAGATAACCTACCAAACCCAAACCGAGGCAGAGGAACAAAGGAAGATGCTGGCCAATATGAAGGCCCAGGCCGATATGCAACCTAAGGTGGTGGACAGTGAAAGAGGTGTGGAAATAAGCAAAAACGTAGCTAATAGTGATGTGGAAAGGGCAACAGGTGCCGCCCGTGCGGTGGAACTGGCTGCCGAAGGTGCTGCAAAGGCCACCAGGCTGAAAGCTGGTGCAGAAGCCGAAGCCACCAGACTTACGGCTATTGCCCAGGCTGAGGCTACCTCAAAGGTAGGTTTGGCTGAGGCAGAGGTAATATTGGCAAAAGGTAAATCAACTGCCGAATCGTATAAACTGCAAACTGAAGCCATGGGTAAGGAGATCTTCGGGCAGATACAGGTGGTTGAGAAAATAGCATCTAACCATATGAAACTAATACCCGATGTACTCATTACCGGTGGTGGCGACAAGGGCAGCAACAACCTTGAAAATATGCTGGGCCAGATGCTGGTAGAAAAAATGACTGGTAAGAAATTTGAGATAAAAGAGAAAGTGGAAAATGAGGCGGTGGTTTAATAGGTTTGTTATTTGAATAATAAGTAGGGCAACAAACAGAATGTCTATATAGTTGCCCTACTTATTATAATATAGAAGAGATTAACTCCTTTTTATTTGCTTTTCAGTTCCACCCTGTCACTATTAATACTAAGGATAGGTTCTGTAACAATTCGTTAACTAAAAATAGGTGCGGCCTACACTAACTTTATTAATTATATACCCAAAAATTGCATGCCTTTAATCCTAAATATACCTTCTATGATTCTACCCTTAATACTAATTATTCTTCCGGTCATTTACCAATTTTTCAAACTGACCACTAAGCCTGAGTCCATGTACAATAAAGTAATACCCATCCCAGTGCCAAAGCACAGGGGATAAATATTTATCCAGGTAATTGCCCGCTTTAACCTATGCCTTTTATTGTTTAATATACCCAAAACAAATCTTATGAAGAAGAGAATTGCCCAAATTTTAGTTTTTTGCCTGGTCATGATACCAGGCATTGTAAAAGCCCAGATTAGCGGGGTATCAAGTTTATGTAGATTGACCACTGCAACATTTACAGATCCACGGCCTGGTGGTATCTGGTCAAGTAGTAATACCGGTAGAGCCTCAGTAGGTTCAGGCACAGGAATTGTTACTGGCCTGGGTGCTGGTACAGCAATTATTAGCTATACCGCTTCCGGAACTACTGATGTTGCTACAATTAGGGTACTACCAATCCCAATTGATATTTCAGGCACCAATTCAGTTTGTAATGGACTTACAACTACCCTCACCGAAGGCACACCAGGTGGAACATGGACAAGCAGTAATACAGGTGTAGCTACTATAGGCACAGGTACTGGTTTGGTTACAGGTACAGGTCTAGGGACTTCATTAATTTCATACACAATTAGTAATGGATGTGCTACCACAACAATAGTTTTGGTTAGCCCTGTTCCGGCGGCCATAACAGGTGCTGGTACGTTTTGTGCTGGAACCACTATTACATTGGCTGATGCAACACCGGGCGGGTATTGGTCTACGTCGGCAGCCACTGTAAGTGTAGGTTCAGGTACCGGTATTGTGACGGGAATAATGGGTGGACCTGCTAATATTAGTTATGGATTTTCGGCAGGCTGCAAGTCCACAGTTTCATTTACAGTAACCCCTTCAGTCCCCAATGGTGTCATCAGCACATTTGCTGGTTTGTCAGGATGCCAAGGTTTGAATTTCGACAGGAATGGTAATCTATATGTGGCGAATGGAAATTTATATAAAATTGATACAAATGGGACCCGGACCACGATTGCAGGTGGTGGGGCTGGTTCTGATGGAGGCCCAGCCACTGCTGCTTCTATTGGCGCATTTGATGTGGTTGCCGATGCGAGTGGCAATTTATATGTATGTGACCAGACACATAATACAATCCGTAAAATTAATTCTTCAGGCATAATAAGTACCATAGCAGGTGATGGTACCAGGGGCTTTGCCGGTGACGGTGGGCCTGCAACCAATGGCCGAATGGATACACCTTATGGCATTGCCATTGATGCTTCTGGCAATCTGTTTGTATCAGATTGGGGTAACCGGAGAATACGCAAAATCAGTAATTCGGGTATAATAAGTACGATTGCCGGAGTAGGGACAAATGCATTTTCAGGCGATGGGGGTCCTGCAACAGCTGCGGAAATTTCCTTTCCGTGGGGATTGACTTTTGATACAGCTGGTAATTTATTCTTTTCAGATAACTTCAATTACAGGATAAGGAAAATTAGTACGGCAGGAATTATTAGTACTGTAGCCGGCAACGGCTATGGCGGATGGGGTGAAGCTGCATATGACGGAAGTGCGGCAACCGCCGTTACTATGTTTAACCCCTCGGGTCTGGCATTTGATAACCAGGGTAACTTATATGTTAGCATTTATGAAAATGACCTTATTCGCAAAATAAGCCCTGATGGTATAATTACTACGGTAGGAGGATTATTAATAAGTGGCATTAGCTATAATCCAGGCTATTCGGGTGATGGTGGGCCAGCCACTGCTGCACAAATACATAAGCCTAAAGGATTGGCAGTGGATGCTAAAAACAACATTTTCTTCTCTGATTATGATAATGCGGTTATTAGGAAAATAAATGCACTTTTTTACCCTATAACAGGTGGGTCATTCACAAGGGTAGGCGCTACAATACCATTAAGCGAGGCATCGCCCGGCGGTAACTGGACCAGTTCAAATACAGCTGTTGCCACGGTGGGAACTACAGGGATTGTGACAGGGGTAGGTGCAGGCACAACAATTATAAGTTATTCAGTTCCGGGTGCTTGTTCCCCGGCGGTTGCTAGTTCATTGGTAGTAGTATTACCAGCAGCTATAACAGGTGCATCTACTGTATGTACCGGTGCTACAACAACCCTTACTGATGGCGTATCGGGCGGAACATGGACAAGCAGTAATACATCTGTTGCCAATATAGGCTCACTTACGGGTGTGGTAACAGGGGTAAGTGCAGGAACTGCCATAATAAGTTATAATGCCACAGGAATAACCGATGTATTTACAATTACCGTACTTAGTGCCCCTGTTGCTATCTCGGGTACTTTATCAGTATGCCTTGGTTCTACAAGGACCCTTACTGATGCTACGAGTGGTGGTACCTGGACAAGTACCAATACTTCGGTAGCAGATATAGGATCGGGTACAGGACTGGTAACCAGTGTATCGGCAGGTACATCTATTATATCCTATACAATAAGTTCAGGATGTGCAAAGACAGTAACCTTTTTGGTAAGTCCTACACCTGGTGCTATTACAGGTGGCGCAGCACTTTGCGCCGGAAGTACGCTAACCCTTTCTAATACAGCTACTGGCGGGATATGGGCTAGTTCTACTACATCTGCAGCAACTATCGGATCATTAACTGGAGTTGTAACTGGTATTAATGGTGGTTATACAACTATCAGCTATACTTTGTCTCCGGGTTGTATTGTTACTACAAGCCTTTATGTAAGCCCAACAACTGGCTTTGGAATTATAAATACTATTGCATCTTATACCGGTGGTCTTTGTTTTGATAAACTGGGCAATTTGTATATTGCAAATGGTGTATTACGCAAAATGGACACCTCGGGTGTAATTACAACAATTGCAGGTGGCGGAAGCGGGGGAGATGGACCTGCTACTGATGCCTCCTTGGATGCCCGTGATGTGACAGCAGATGCATCGGGTAATTTATATGTAACTGACTTCATCAATAATAAGGTTCGTAAAGTAAATACAAGTGGTATTATAAGTACCATAGCAGGTTCCGGATCCGGGACTTATGGTGGCGATGGCGGTGCGGCTACAAATGCGGGTTTCTCACGGCCTGATGGTATTGCACTGGATAAGAATAACAATGTATATTTCACCGACCTGAGTGGTAGGATAAGAAAAGTAAATAACTCAGGTATTATAAGCACCTATGCGGGTAATGGTTCCATAGGTTACTCCGGAGATGGGGGTGCTGCTACATCTGCAAAAATATCATTTGCTTATGGATTGGTATTTGATAAAATGGGGAATCTATATATCGCTGACCACTTTAACTATGTGGTTCGTAAGGTTGATACTTTTGGTATAATCAGTACATATGCAGGTAACGGTACTAATAGATTTTTTTCACTGGGCGATGGTGGGCCAGCAACGGCGGGTGTAATTAATGAGCCCACAGGATTGGCCATTGACGACAGTGGTAACTTGTACATAGGTGATTATGATAACAATCTTTTTAAAATGGTGAATACATCTGGTATTATAACCACTGTTGTAGGCCAAATTATATCTGGTCATGCCGGACTTTCAGGATATACTGGCGATGGTGGCCCTGCAACGGCAGCATTAGTTTATGGACCAGATGACATAGCTGTAGATAGCAAAGGGAATTTGTTTATCACCGACCGGAATAATTTCATTAGGAAGGTTACCGCTCCTTTTTACCCAATAACCGGAGCTGTAACGCTTTGCGAAGGTGCAAATACAACTCTTAGTGATTTATCGCCCGGTGGAACCTGGAGCAGTACCAATACATCTGTAGCTACGGTGGGTAGCACTGGTGTGGTTACCGGGGTTTCAGGCGGAACTGCAACTATAAGTTATGTTGTTTCAGGAGCGTGTACGTCATCTGTTGCAACAAAAATAATCACCATTAACTCTCTGCCAGTAGCAGGTAGTTTATCAGGGGCATCTAGTGTTTATGTAGGTTCTTCCACCACTCTTGCTT
>CANGSR010000014.1 GCA_947456055.1 Chitinophagaceae bacterium | reverse complement strand
TATTGTCAATAGAACCGGAGAGTAGGCAAATTTTAATCCTATTCTTAATTTCGGGGTGAAACTTATTGAAGTAGGCCAAAAATTCCCATCCTGTCATTTCGGGCATATTAATATCGAGCAGAAGTGTGGCAGTCTCTCCAAAGCCCACATATTCATTGGCTATTCCTGAAAGCGCATCATATGGATTGGTGTATACGCTAACATGACTATCACCTACTATGTTCTCAATCATTTTTGAACAGAGGAAATTATTTACACAGTCATCATCAATAATAATAAAGCGCTTGCACCCTTTCATAACCAGTCCTTATATCTACATTCAGCCACCTTCCTGGCAGGGAATGTTGATAAAAGCAAAAATAGAATGCATTAAGGACCTTTATATCCCTATTATTGGTAGTTTAGTGAAGATGACAAAATAAAGTATACCAATTTTACTAATTCTGTTCCATTTCTGGATTGTTGCAATCCCGCCATAAGGCGGGATAAATAATTCATTATTCTCGACTTTTGCGCCTAGCATAAAAGAAACATAATCATCAAACTTGATAGACTTTATTTCGCCATCTTCACTTAGGAACAATGATTAACAATCAGGCAATTAACGGGTAAACCTAAAATGTACTGTACTTTGGTTGCCATTTTCATCGGCAGCCTTAAACTCGAGTTCGTGCTTGCCTTTAGGGCAATATTCGTCAAACTTGTAAAAGAACAGATTGGCATGCTGCTCAAAACAAACCCATTTGCCATCTATATAACCACTATAAATCTTAACAGATGTCACATCGTCTTTTACCTCGAAGCTTATTTGTGATGCTTTTGATGGTACTGCACCGTTTTTCTGCAATGGCTTTATAACTGGCGGGGTATTATCTATATCCAGCCAATAAGTGCCAAAATTCCTTACCGATGCCTTATACCAGCCATTATCAGCTGGTTTAGCGGCTCTGCCATCTTCATCCTTACCATCGGTATACATCATCACCACCTTATCCTTCATATCATCAGGTATAGACTTTATGGGCTTAATGTTTAAGTCGAAATAATGGTGCAGTGGCACGTAGGGATAATGCAATGAACACCTATTGCTTAACACAGATGTATCAGGGGTGGTCTTGTAGCTGAACAGGATATTGTCATAAAGCTGGTTCTCGTCGAGTGCAAAGCGTGCACTGGCATCTTCAAAGTCGTTTGTCTGGTTATAATTAAACTGTGTAAGACCGGGATTTACTGGTATTTCCATTGAAGCATTGCCTACAGGAATATCAGTTTTCACCACAAACTCCACCCTTGCATCATTGCCCTTATCATCGGTAATCACAATTTTCACTTTAGCATTTAGACGATTGGCACTATTCAGATATAGAAATCCATTACCTTCATTTAGGTAGGTAAAAATGCCATCCAGCTTATTGCCGGGCAATTTGAACAAGCATTGTACCCACTTGTGCTGTGTCTGCCTGGTTTTATAGTCGGCATAGGCATGGATGTAGCGTGATACATCATACCCTATATTATCGAGTGTCACCTGGCTTTGGAGCTTATCATCAAGATATAGTTTGGCTGTGTAAAAGGTGAGGGTATTTTCGCTACCATCCATATAGTCCTCAACGTTTATACCTACACCAAAACTCTCGGTATTGAGTATCACAGTATCTCCACGCAACTTGCAGAACTTATTAATTATTCCGCCCTTTGCCACCTTGTAGGTATCACCTTTTTTCTGCAACTCTATACTGCCTGTGGCTTTTTCATAAAACCCTTTTTCAATACCTATATTATAACTCTTGCCCTCATAAAAATAAACTTCGGAAGGCACAGGAGGGAGTTTGTCAATAACCGGAAGTCCGAATAACTCGGGGTTTAGGGGGTGTTCAGATTTAGTATCCCTAATTTCGAAGTGAAGGTGAGGAGCAGTAGAAGCTCCTGTATTGCCTGAATAGGCTATCATTTGTCCCTTTTTAACAGGAAACTTATCAGCAGGCAATTGGAGGTCTACATCCCAGCGCTTTTTGGCATACTGCTCTCCATGCACGTATTTCTGGATACTCGGTGCAAAATTATTGAGGTGGGCATATAGTGTGGTATAGCCATTTGGGTGGGTGATATAAATGCCATGCCCGAAGCCTCCTTTTTCCATTTTTATGCGGGAGATATATCCATCCCCTGCTGCATGTACGGGTTGATTTTCTTTGCCGAGGGTTTTGATATCCACGCCACTATGGAAGTGACCGGGGCGGCACTCCCCAAAATTACCTGCCATAAATATGGGTATATCCAGCGGATTGCGGAAATACTCCTGGGGATAGGTTGGGGTTTCGGTAACGCCCTTCTTTTGGGCCAATGCTGCCATTGGTAGGAAGCATAAACAAATATAAACCGGCAATTTCATCTGATACTTATTCAACATTCCTATGTTATGGTTTGTAAAGGAGTAAAGTTATGGAATGCGCTGTTAATAGCATAAATGAAAAAATTGAGAGGATGATCAATTTACTCTTACCCTCCGCTCCCCAAACAATTTAAATACCCGATACATAATAAAAAACCATGTTCCAAAAATGCCAGTTAGCAACCAGCATTGTGCATTACGGAAGGGATGAATGATGTCATGCACGATGTCAATCAATAGGGCAAATGGGTCTGCAATAATGTCCCAACTATTCCACCTTAGGTATCGACCGAGGTAAACGCCATAACCACTGAGGAGGAAAATACCCAGGATAAGGATGGGTATCCAAATCTTGTTTACATATTTTGCAAGGAATTGTTCCACATCTGCCAATGAAAGAAAGCCTATAATGATGCCCTCTAATGCTGCGGAAAATAGGATTAGCAGGTCGTACCATTGGGGCATAGATTTGCGCTCAGCAAGATGAAAAAGGTCGGTAATGATGTAGAGCGAATTAGGGAAGAATAATAACCATAGCCCAAAATAAAGGAAGCCTGCATTTTTGCTTTGGGCCCTGGATAGCCTGTGGCTCATATACAAGGGTATGATTGCCAAAAACAGGTTCCAGGGAATAAACAGGAATGTGTGGTAGCCTGTATGGACTATACGACCTATAAGTAATAGCCCTGTGAATAACAACATGGGCAGTAGCCACTTGTACTCTTGGTAGAATAACATTTTGTGTAATGGTTAAGGGTTAATTATTAATTGTTAATGACATCATTGTAGGAATACCAGGATTGCTATGATGACACTCGCAATTGCGGCTAATAGTACAGCGGCGGCACTTACGTCCTTTACCACTTTTATTGTGGGATGAATTTTATGGTCGCAACAATAGTCGCATAATTTTTCTATGGATGTATTGAGGGCTTCGGTAATCCATACCAGGGCTATTGCCAAAACAAGAGCCATCCATTGTTGCCGACCAATATTCCGGAAAATTCCCAACCCAATGACCAAGACTGTTGCCAGGGCATGTATTTTGGCATTGGGTTCTTTCCATAATATGGCTAAACCGTTGAAGGCATAGGCAAAACTCTTTTTGCGGGAATGGAGTGCCAATGACTTATCTTCTTTGCTTTCCATAAGACCTGATTTTAAGCCAGATACGGTACTGAACAATGAGTGAGGTTAAAAAAGCCGCTAATAGGGTAAATATTATTGCCTCGGTAATTTGGAAACCGGCAAAGCGTATACGTTTCTCGGCCTCGCTTAGAGAACGGCCACCTATTACATAACCTTCATAGCCGTTAATGCTATAGGGCAATACTACAATAGCATTACGGATGCCAGGCCGGGGTTGCCAGGTAATAATGTTTTGACCTGTCTTTTTTGATGGTTCTAAAACATCAATTGGTGGCATAGCATTTTTGCCATTTACATTACAAGTAGTGGCCTTGATGGTGCCATTCGCATTTAGCACTATTAGAAATGGAAACAGGCTGTATTTGGTATCCACAGAATTAAGGCCGGCTATTACTTCCTCAGGTTTTGCGCCAGATTCTAGTTTTGCTTTTGCTTCAAGGGCATATTGCATTGGTATTTCATTGGCCATCAACCTTATGTTTTGTTGAACTATGAGGTAGATGAACAGGTAAATAAATACTATAGCCACCATAAGTGGTAAAACAGCCCTGAGTGTGGAAGCAAACAATTTGTTCATGGGTTAAATTTATAAAATAATTGCCGCTACTCTATCGTATAGCCCAGGACAATAGGCGAGACTAATGGAAATAAAAAACAAAAAGAAACAATCAGCCAATATATAGGGTGTTAGCTCTATAGTTTTAAGGGTTCTTGTATTCTTTACCAACATAACAGCAAACGATACTATATGGGTGGCAAATATAAATGCCAGTGCCAGCACTAATATTTCGAGTATCATAATGGTATTTTCAAGCACCCATTTGGTCTTGATACCAGGCACCATAAAGGTGGCTATTATCAATATTATAAACAATATTGACCAGGACATTTTGAATGCCTTATGGTAAATGTCTGTAGCCTGAGGCTCTAAATGGAGGGATGTTGGGGATGTTTTCATAAAATTCTATTATTAATATAGGAATTGAGTAGTAACAAAAACCATAAATATGTCGGAAACCAAGCATACTATTAGAGTGTCTCCTCTAATAAAGGAGCTTTTTTTAATCACTAATGCAAGGATGGAAAAAAGATGCAGTGCAAATACAAAGCATATAAAATAGAAACTTACAATCTCCAGCTTGTGAATCTCGTCTTCATACTGATCTATGAAGGCAAGGAATCTATCATCTACTATCATAAATAAAATCAGGGTAGGTACCAAAAGGAAATAAGCTACGCATGAAATAAATGATATTCTAGCTATCTGTCTGATCCTATAGGCAACAATATCTTGCTCTTTCATTAACGCTTGTTTTGATTCCGTAGATTGCTTCATAAAATTTAACTAATATAACAAATAATACACGCAAAAAAATAAGTCATCAGTATATCAGTGAATACGCATATAACCAAACTGGCTGCACTAATAAAATTGCTCTTTTTGACCAATAAAACGATTAAAGAAATAATGTGCAGGGCAAATGCGAAACATATAAACAAGAAACTCCCAAATAGAAGCTTGAAAACCGCTTCTGAATACTGAGACATGAGGGATTGTAAACTATTATCTGCAAATAACAATAGAATTGAAATAGGAATAAATAAGAAAAAAGCTACGCAGGAAAAGTAGGAAATGCTGCATACCTGCCTGATTCTATAGGCTACAACATCTTCCTGTTTCAATGATGCACGGTAGGATTTGGTATTCCTAAACATTTCCTTATAGGTTTCAATATCTGAGTATGCCATAGGTCTAATTTAATAAAGATTAAAAGTGCTTTTTATTTCAAAGTGACAAATCAAAAAATTAAGCCTTCTTGCAAAATCCGAAGGCCACATTAAATTATATCTTTATTCTATTCTCTCCCCCCATTACTTAAGGATTTTAGGCTATTTTCACATTGAACCCTTTCAGGGTTCTTATGTATTTGTTTATTTCTTCCCCCGGTTTCACCAATGGCCAGTTGCATTCTCTGAAATTATGTCACCCCTTCAGGGTTTTACGCTTTAAAATTGGTCATTTTACTATAATCCTGTCATCCCTTCGGGATTTTTTAGCCAGAATTAAACAGAATGCAACAGCGATGAGTTTGCACCGAGAGCTATTCATATTTAAGCCCTTCGGGCTATTATAGTATTTGTAATAACACAAATGAAAAGTATAAATCCTTTAGTAAATGGCATTGCTCTAAACACTCACCAACAACTATTTACAAAATCTGACTATCTACTAAATACTAATTACTAACTAGCAACTACCAAACACATATTTCTACTTTTTACTGAGCAACTAGCTCAAGCCCTTAATAATTTGCTCTAATGCATCTAGATGCGCCCTGAATGCCAGCTGGCCTTCTTTGGTTATAGCATAAGTTGTATTGGTCTTACGGCCTATGAACCCTTTCTGTACCTGGATGTATTTGTTCTCTTCAAGGGTTTTGAGATGCGTAGCCAAATTACCATCGGTAACATCAATCAATGCCTTTAGGTCATTAAAATTCACAGACTCCGTCACCATCAGCGCACTCATAATGCCAATACGAATGCGGCTGTCAAATATCTTGTTTAATTGTCCTATCGGGTTAACCATTCATCTTCTATTTACCCATTACTTATCATACTTATTCCACATAAATATACCATACAATATGTGCAATACACCAAAACCAAATGCCCAAAAATATATACCATGACCAGGTAAAAACAAATTTGCACAGGCCAGGAGTACTTCTAAAATGCCCAAATACTTAATATCTGAAAGAGTATGCCTGCTTGCCCCTATTAATGCCAGGCCATAAAAAGCCAGGCATGCGGGTGCTATAAACAATTCGCATCCATAATTGATAAAACCAAGGCAAAACACCCCACCTACAAACATAGGAAAAAACAGGGCAAATAACATTTGCCTGGAGGCATTGTTCCACAATTTATGACCTTGCCTGCTAGCCTTGCGGTAGGTGAAAAAGAAACCACCAGCCAGGGCCACGGCGAAAACCAAAAATGCCAATAGCAATAACTTTGGCACTACATGGATGTAAGAATCAACCGTATCCCAGTACCCACCAAAACCAGGGGCTTTAATCCACCCATAGGCAATATAAGCACCCACCAAGGCTGTAGCCCCTGCCCATATGCCCGACCAACCACTTAGGGAAATGAACCGGGCAGAGCGGTCCATGATGCTTCTGATTTCCTTAAGGGCTTCGAGTGATTCAGTATTACTTTCAGGCTGCATAAAAAGCACTTTGAGATACAAAGCAACAAACAAAAACTGAATTAAACAAATCCTTTAAGAAATATTTATCAAACAAGAAACCGCAACACAATCAATAAGCATATAGAAAAATCATTACAAACTTTTCATCTGATTTTTTCGCCTAAAGAAATATTTAGCCTATTTTTATCACTTAATTTCAAAAACTGCTATAACAGATTGATTTACAACAAAAAAATAACGCTAATCCACATTAGTGATATCCCAATATTGCCTGTCATTTTGTACTAATTTGGCAGGATATTTGCATTGGAATCTAAATAACTTAACATCACCTTAAACTAATTTTAACATTCGAAGTCTAAAATAAAAAAAACAATGAAAAAAAATCATCTTCTTTACCTTGCCCTTTTTCTAATTTTCACACCGCTTACAAGCATTTTTGCAAAACAAACTGAAATTGAGTCGTTTATCCTTAGGGTAAAAGCAACCGCCAATTTTGTTCCTATCAGCGATATCTGGACCTTGGATGAACATTTTGATAAGACCACATTCAATAGTAAGGTTGAAAAAGCTGAAGCATTAAATATTGATTATACTAAAGTTGCCAATCTGGTAAAGAATAAACCATTTGCTATTAGCCTAACGTTCCCTGGTATCAATGGTGGCAGTTATACTATTGACTTAGCTCGTTACGATTTCTTCTCAAATGAGTTTCAAGTACATACCCTGGGTGCGAATGGCAAAGATGAGGTTTTTAACTATACACCAGGCGCATATTACCGTGGCACCGTAAATGGTGTTGCTGGTTCGATTGCTGCTTTTTCATTTTTCAACAATGAAGTTTATGGTGTATTCTCTATACCTGGTGAAGGAAACTATAATCTGGTACCTAATGTTATGGTGGGTACTTACTTCGATTATAACCAACACTATGTATTGTACAACGACCAAGACCTTAAAATAAAAGACAAAGGACCAAAATGTGGTACTGATGAACTACCAGAACCACCAGCAGCACTAGGTAAGACAAGTACAATTGTTGGCAATAATGTTTATAATAACTGTGTAGATGTAAGGGTGTTTGAAGTTGGTGATTATGCATTATACCGCACCAAAGGAAGCAATGCTACAAATGTTACTAACTTCCTTACCTCTTTATTTAATAACCAGGCAACAATTTATAGAAACGAAGGCGTAGGTATTGTGCTTAACTACCTTCAGATAAATACTGCAACAGACAATTACCAAAGCATCACTACCGCCAATTCTGGTATTTTTCTGGATACTTTTGGTAAGGTAACCAAGAATGTAATGCACGGCAGTGATGTAGCCATCCTTGCTTCTACAGCACTGAATGGTGGTTATGGAGCACTAGGTGGTGTAGCCTGGGTAAAATGTATGTGTGCTACTTACCAGGCTTCTAATTTCTTTGGCCCTTATGCATTTTGCGACCTTGACAATAGCAATGTTACCAACTTCCCTACTTACTCGTGGGATGTGGAAGTAATGAGCCATGAAATGGGACATCAGGTAGGTTCACCACATACCCACAGGTGTTGCTGGAACCCACCAAGCAGGAATACTGCTATAGATGGTTGTTATACTCTGGAGGGTTCATGTTCTAATCCGGGAGTACCAACTGCCGCTGTAGGTGGTACTATTATGAGCTATTGCCACCTTGTTTCAGCCGGCACCAATTTCAGTAATGGTTTTGGCCCTCAGCCCGGTGATACTATCCGTTATTTTATCAACCGTACTTTCTCTGCTAGTTGTGGTGTTACTTACAAACCTAACATACCAATGGTAAGTGCGAATAAAACGATTAATGCAAACAGGGAGTGTACCGACCAATCAACTGGATTGACCTATTACTGGAATGATAATAATACTGCAGCCCAGACAGATGATACACTTGTATTAATTATCCAAAAGTTTGGCAATAATTTTGGCGACCTAAATACAACGGGTTTTGGAGTAAGCACGAATACCGTTTTAAGATATGGATCAGGCACAGGTGATACAATCCTCTTCCCATCCGGAACTGGCAAGGTGAGTGCAAAAAACTATGCTATGCGCAGGTATTACAAAATAACTGGCGCAACCAACACAACTACCCCTGTAGAAATATTTTTCCCATTCACGCTTACCGATACTTTGGACGTAGATGGCAGTGTGCCAGGTGTTGCGGCATTATCAAACTACAGGATGTACAGGGTGGCATCACCTGTTAACCCTAATCCTCTATTAGATAGTTTCAGGTATACAACAACAAGCAATGTAGCTATATATACCAATAGTACTACCGCAAGTAGCAGCAAATGGAGTTATACCACCAGTGGCACCACAAATTTTGCCCACTTACAGACAACCACAGTATCAGGTGGAGGAACATTATTCTATGCTTATGGTGCTATACTGGGAACAGATAACCCCAGCCTTGAAAGTGCAGGAATCAGCATCTACCCTAACCCAGGCCATGATCAATGGTTTGTGCATGTAGATGCACAGAATACTGGCAATTTGCGTTTCCAATTATATACCGTAGACGGTAAATTAGTTAACGATAAGGCATTGCAAAATGGAGCTACCAATACTATTGATGCATCTACATTCCCGGTTGGCATGTATTATTACCGTGTTATCAATGATGAGAATGTGATAACTGGTAGCCTGATGAAACAATAATTTTAGTCTTATACAAGAATTCGGCAAAGCCAACCTGGGACATAGGTTGGCTTTGTTGTTTTGGGGTATAATTGGACATGTTTAAAACACTTGCACCAAAATGAAATTTTGAAATGAATAATGGCTAAATTGCACCCAAATAAATCGCCATATATAAAACTATCTCAAAATTGAAAAACTAAAAAACATACACCCGGGTGAAATACTTGAACAAGAGTTTCTAAATGAATTGGGAATATCCGCTTATAAATTGGCTATGGATACCGGATTACCCCAAACTAGAATATCTGAAATTATAAAGGGCAAACGCAGGGTAACCGCTGACACCGCCTTAAGGCTGTCGCTTTATTTTGGTAATACACCAAAATTCTGGCTAGGCTTGCAGGATGATTTTGATTTAGAGGAAGGGCAAATTGCTAAGGCCACTGAATTGGGGAATATTAAACCATACAGTGTTAGTGCTACGTAAGGACTTATAACATTTGTGGTACAATACCCAATTTCAAGTGAGTTAATGGCCCTTTTATTTGTTTTTGTTACTTTTGTATTAGATGTTATCGATTCTGGACCAAAATAATATTGCCATAAATGAACTTTGTGCAAGCCATAAGGTGAAAAAGCTATATGCTTTTGGTTCAGTATTGACTAATAAATTCAATAGCAATAGCGACATTGATTTAATTGTCGATTTCGACTTAATGGATGTTGAAAACTATGCAGATAATTATTTCGACCTGAAATTTTCCCTACAAAACATATTGAATCGCCGAATTGACCTACTTGAAGAGAAAGCATTGAAAAATCCATACTTTTTAAAAGCAATCAGCGAAAATCGCAAACTGGTTTATGAACATTGATACGGATTATAGTATTGGAGACTTAATCCACTCCCAAGCTACTCTTCAAACCACATCCCCTAAAACACCTTCCCAATTGCAGAATTAATCACCATTCTACGTAGTAAAGGTAATAGATTCATGGTCTTCAAAAAGAAGGCGGTGGTTTGCATTTTGCCGAATTTACTTTGCACAAATCGGCCTGTGCTTATCCTTCGGCTAAACTGTTGTTTCCATAGTTGGGTATAGGTTTGCTCCATTTGTGGGCGGGTGATTTTGCCTTCCAGATATTGCCCCATTAACCCTGCACCTATCTTTGAAGCATGAAGAGCCATGCTCATACCATTGCCTGATAGTGGAGATATTACCCCACCTGTGTCACCAAGCATTAGTACATGGTTAAGTACCTGTTCCTTCTTTTCAAAGCTTATCTGTGAAATAGTTACAGGGGTATCAAAAAGGAATTCGGCATTGGTGAAAATATCCTTTAACCATGGGTTTTGCATCAGCACATTTAGCTCCAATTGTTTGATGTCATTTCCATTAGCCTGCAAGTTTTTAGCAGTAGTTAGGTAACATAGGCAGCATTTATCATCCTCTATTTGAGATATCCCACAATACCCATCTCTGAAATTATGAAGCCCTACCCTATCAGCCGGCCAATTATACCTTATGTGGTATTTAATACCAATAAAGTTGGTGAGGCTCTTATTCTTTCCCTTTACAAACGCCCGGTTCCACTTTACATCCAAATTGCTTTTCTTACCCCATGTACCTGCCACCAACTTGGCTGTGTAAGTATTATTTTTGGCTGATATTGCGAACAATTCGTCCTTATAAACTATATCATCTACCCTGGCTTTGGTAATTAATTCCACGCCGGCCTTTACGGCGAGTTCTGCTAGTTGGGCATCAAGAGAATAGCGACTGATACCAAATCCACCAAGAGGTAAGGAGGCTAGGACTTCATTGCCATTAGTATCAGTGACTTGTAAGGTATTTATTTGAGGCAAGGCAAGTGTATCAATTGGCATTCCTAAATCGAGTAAAAATGCCCTGCTTTCATTACTAATATACTCACCGCATACCTTGTGGCGGGGGTAGCTGTCTTTTTCTAATACCAGGACTTTATACTGCTTGCGTGCAAGGAGTATGCTTAGGGATAAACCTGCGAGCCCACCACCTACAATTATTATATCATATCCAGCCCGGTTATTCATTGATAGAACATATTAAATGACGGAAAGCCCATTTCCATTTCAAAGTATAATTGGTAATACCTGCCTTTTGCAATAGTTGATGCCATTCGGGAGCGGTGAAACCACGCTTCACCGATAATGGCGCATCATTTTTAACCAGGTAAGATTTTGAAAAAATACTGGTTATTAGGCTTATAGAATAATAAGCAAGGGGATGCCTGTGCAAATCATTGATAAAGAATCCAAGTCGGCTATTTTGTTTTAGCCATTGTAATTGAGCCACTAGTTCTTCATTGGTGAAATGGTGGCAAAAAAGAGAAGTAAAAATAATATCAGGCTTATTTCCTGGCCATTGTACATCTCTATAATCGCTACAAATCCAGTTAAGTGGTATTTTGGCTTGTTGCTGTGCATAATCAATACATTCCTGCTTTATATCAATGCCGGTAAGCGTATATTTAATCTCTTGCCTATCCAAAAACCGTTGGATTGCCATCAAGTTATCACCTCCTCCACAACCTATTTCGGCTATTGAGAGGGTCGATGATTGAGGAAATTTGGTTTGAAAATTTCGGATCCCATTGCACGTTATGGCATGGCCACCTAGCCAGGTATTCACCATATTAAGTTCATGCATATTCACAATAATATCTGCAAATGGGATATTATCATTATCAAGAAACTCTTTTTGGGTAGACCTGGATTTCATGGATTTTATATAAATGATTTTTACTTTGAACAATTATTCAATAGTCATTACCACACTTTCCATTGTTAGCCCAGGGCCGAATGCTACTGCAAATACTTTCGCTGGCTCATTATTAATATGGGCTTCCCAAATAGCCTTAAGTACAAACAAGATGGTTGGTGAAGACATATTTCCATAATCACGCAATACTTTTTCTGATTGGGCCAGGTCTCCTTCTTTTAGTTTCAATCCCTTAAAAATGGCATCCAATATCCGCTTACCCCCAGGATGAATACACCAATGGGCAATGTCATTGTTGCTGATACCGGATTTGGCCAAGGCCCTATCTTTCATTCCCTCAATTTTTTGATGGAATATTTCGGGTATCTCGGCTGATAAAGTCATTACAAAGCCTGTTGATGACAAATTCCAAGTCATGGTATGACTGGCCTCTTTCAATATTTCTGAATAAAAACTATCTAATCTTATACCTTTTTGATTGTGGGTATCACCAGCAATCAAGACAGCCGCACAACCATCACCGAAAATTAATGGAGCAGTAATAGTATCGTCAGTAAAGGTTTTCTGGTAATGAAGAGAGCATAATTCAACACATACTACCAGCACCATGGATTCAGGGTTAGACCTAACAATATCATTGGCCATTTTTAGCCCATGAATGGCAGCATAGCAACCCATGAAATTGATAGAAGTTCGGGCAATATCATTTCTTAAACCCAAAACATCAACCAATTGCAATTCAAGTCCAGGTGCGCTCATACCTGTGCAACTAACGGTAATAACATGCGTAATATCTGCCTTATAAATATTACCACCTAAACAACTTTCAACGGCCTTTAGTGCCAAAGGCAAAGCAAAACGATTGTACCAATCCATTCTATAATCAAGTAGAGGGAATGGCTCTAAATCACGAGATTTTGGAAAAAATTCCCAATCTTCAATTGGCAAAGTAAAATCGGGAATCACAGAGTAGCGGAAATCTATACCACTATGTTTATATAAATAACCAAGAATCCGCTTTTCTCTTAAGCCGGCATTGTATGCCCCTTCCATGAACTCCAGTAATTGCTGCTGGGTATGCCTGAATTGGGGAACAGAAGTACCTATTGAAATTATCTTAGCCAATTGCTTTATGGTTTCCCTAGAATATATATTTCTAAAGGTAAGCAGGCTTAAGGTAGCAGTAGGGAATTATATTTTCATATTACTATAGAAAATTCCAAAAACCAAATAATGTGGTTTGAAAACTATTATGTGGCAACCTTAAATAATTCTTCCCCATATAAAATATAGGCAAGGATAAAAAGCGAAATTAGGGTGTAAATAATTACAGGCCAGTAATTGTCCTGATTGCGCTTGTCTTTTTCGAGGTCTTTAATGGGTGATATCAAATAGTAATTCAAATAAAACATCCCTGGCACAGTCAATATAAATAATGGGAGCTTGAACAATTTACCTATGATGGTAACTATGGGTGGAGGAGCTACGCCTTGTAAAAGCTGGCTTAAACCATAAACTGTAATTAAATTAAGGATAGTAATATAAGTTAGCCCAAAAACAAGTGCAATGTATTTTGAACCAGTCATACGGTAAACAAAGGCATATATGCCCGACATTATCCTTTTCATAACAAAGATTAATTTCTCAGCAAATATCAGATTTTAAGTCTGAACACTGAACAAAGGCAAACTATAAACATTTATCAGCCTTTGATTAGATAATTTGCCAAGATACGTTGAAATTACAGTGGTTTTAAATAATTTTTATCCTAATCGAAAGGTATTCATATAAAAATGCCAAAACAATAGCCCGTTCCAGACACCGAATAAAAATCAATTTTCGCATACATAAAACAGATAATTGGTAATAGTTAACAAAATTGGCAATAAATGCCCTCCTATAACCATTAATAATGGCAAAATAACATTAGAAAAGGTGGTTTTTATTTCAAAGTCATAACTATGTTAAACCGCTTTTATTACCTTTGTTGGTGTAAAAAATTTTCCTTTTACTCCAATAGATGAATATATATGGGCTACGTTAAAGATCTTTTCCGCGAAAAGGCCGACATACAGGCCAAGGAAATTAAGAGTATTATTGAACAACATGGTAATAAAAAAATAGAGGATGTAACACTTGCCCAGGTTTACCAGGGTATGCGCGGTATTACAGGCCTGGTTACCGAAACTTCATTATTAGATGCTAATGAAGGAATACGCTTCAGGGGTTTTTCTATTCCTGAATTGAGGGAGAGCTTACCCAAGGTAGCAGGAGGCAATGAGCCACTACCAGAAGGTTTGTTTTATTTAATGCTAATAGGTGAGGTACCTAATGCTGACCAGGTAGACCATGTATCTGCTACATGGGCCCGCAGGTCGCATGTACCTAATTATGTTTTTGACGTAATAGAGGCATTCCCTGTTTCAGCCCATCCTATGACACAGTTTACAGCTGCCGTATTGGCATTGGGTACAGAATCAAAATTTGCCAAGGCATATAATGATGGCATGAGCAAAAAGGATCATTGGTCTTATGTATATGAAGATACAATGACTCTTATAGCCCGCCTCCCACGTATTGCCGCATATATTTACCGTCGTAAATATAAAAATGGTGAGCATATCCAGCCTGATGGCATGCTCGACTGGAGTGGCAATTTTGCACATATGCTGGGTTATGAAGATGAAAGCTTCAGGGAATTGATGCGCCTTTACCTGACTATACATGCCGACCACGAAGGAGGCAATGTATCGGCACATGCTACACATCTTGTAGGTTCTGCATTAAGTGACCCATACCTTTCATTTGCAGCCGGTATGACTGGTCTTGCAGGCCCATTGCATGGTCTTGCCAACCAGGAAGTTATCCGCTGGATTGAGGAAATGTGTAAAGAATTGAATTCGGAAGAACCAACCAAGGAGGAGATAGGTGATTACATTAAAAAGACATTGCTTGCCGGGAAAGTAGTTCCTGGATATGGTCACGCAGTATTGCGTAAGACAGACCCTCGCTTCCTTGCACAGATGGAGTTTGCAAAACGCCACTGCCCAGATGATGCAACGATTAAGACAGTTTGGAATATCTATGAGGTAGCACCTCCAATACTTGAAGGTACTGGTAAAATCAAAAACCCTTGGCCAAATGTGGATGCACATTCAGGTTCATTGTTGAAACATTATGGTATGATAGAAGAAGATTTCTATACTGTATTATTCGGTGTTTCGCGTGCACTGGGCGTACTAGCCAGCCTTTGCTGGGATAGGGCACTTGGCTTCCCAATCGAAAGGCCAAAATCAATCACTACAGAATGGGTTAAGAACTTTATTAAGAATAGCTAAATTCATTTTCATAATTTTGAGATACTTAAATAAAAAGCAGGCAAATGTGCCTGCTTTTTATTTGTAATATCCATTGATAAATGTTGTATCGTTTTTAGACATTTGTTTCCGCCACCTAATCCCCTCCACAGCCCCCGCAACCTCCTCCACATCCACCTCCCCCACTACAACCTCCACTACCGCATGATGCCCCATCAGATGGTCCATTTCCATTTGGCATTAACCACCTTTCTCTTTGTAAGTGCGAAAAAATACCCATTCCAGCTATGGCTGAAATGCCATAAATAATAATTTCATTGCCATATTCAACTTTATCACCTAAAAATGATTGGAAATTAGTTTTTATAATCTTATTACATGCCTTAAAAAAGTTAAAGGACCTAATACTAGATATCACCATAACACTAAAAATCAAGGTCATTACCACTAATGTTTCAACTGGCTTATCATTAGAAATACCTTGAAAAATCCTAATGACTGCCATGATTATTACCAATAATACAGGTGATAGATTATTGGTATCTTTCTCAAACCGTTTTTTTAGTTCCGCATATTTTCTCCGGATATCACCACTAGAATTTACTGATAACTCCTTGATTTTTGCGAGCATTATAGTATCTAGGCCATATTCCAATAGGGTTGATTTTAATGGGCTATCTGATTTTTTTAGCTGATCATAGTTGATTGTATAAATTGTTTCATATTTAATTGACCATTGTTTATTAGCAATGAATTCTAATGCTTTTTCCTCCACTAACTCTGCAATTACCAATAGTGCATATCTGGTTTCACTACCCGACAAGTATGCCATTTCATACCTGGTCAACTCGGGATAATCCCTTTTTAATATGGCTGCCAATTTGTTTTCTTTACCCAGAACAGACAAATAGATTATTAAGGCAACTACCCCTAACAACAACGCATAAAACACCAAAAAATGAGGCCCGGATAATTTATATGGGTTTGAATGGTCATAAATCAAGTATATGAATATTATTGGCAAAACAAGTAAGGCATACCTCCATATATTACCAGGTTCAAAAAAGATGTTTGATTGATAATAAATCGGTTCGGTTGGTGTGGGTATTGTATCGGCTGACCAAATATCAGCCGGGGCCGGCTCGCCAAACGTAGCTTCATACTGTTGTAGGGTTTCCTGATACCAGATTTCATGTTTCAATTGTTCATCAGGGCCACCTTTAGAGGGATGATGGTGGATGTCTTTCTGGAGGGTATCCTTGCAAAAACGGCCCCAATAATCACGGGTATAGGTAAGATGCAAATGCCAGACCTCATCTACAATTTTAGATGGCGAGGCACCACCGGGCAATATGCAACATAGGTAAATAAACTTCTTGTACTCCATGAATGCCCTCTGGGTAAATTCAACACTCCAACCCTGCTCTTTTGCCAGACTGGAGGACAAGGGGAAATATGCATCAGGGTCATCAATCTGATAAGCGTCAATCCTTATCCATAAAGGGTCGGTGCGGAAATCCATGGACGGTGTATTTACCTGATAAAAATAATCTTTTTGGTCATCCAAATCCACTAAATCTTAATAGAGTATTTATGCGGATTAATTACCTTTGCACACAATTTAAAATATTATAATGGAAAAAGGACCAATTTCACAATTTATAATGCACCACTACAGGCATTTTAATGCCGCAGCACTGGTGGATGCAGCTAAGGGCTATGAAACACACCTGCTTGAAGGTGGCAAAATGCTGGTTTCGCTTGCAGGGGCAATGAGTACTGCCGAGTTGGGCATCTCTTTTGCCGAAATGATTCGTGCCGGAAAGGTTGATATCATAAGTTGTACAGGTGCAAATCTGGAAGAAGATATAATGAACCTTGTAGCACATACCCACTACAAACGTGTACCTAATTACCGCGACCTTACCCCAGAGCAGGAATACGAATTGTTGGAGCATGGTTTCAACAGGGTAACCGATACATGTATTCCGGAGGAAGAAGCCTTCAGAAGGATACAGAAACACATCTACAAAATATGGAAAGAAGCTCAGGATAATGGTGAGCGCTACTTCCCGCACGAATATATGTACAAGCTATTGCTTTGCGGTGTAATGAAAGAACATTACGAAATAGACCCTAAGAATAGCTGGATGATAGCTGCTGCTGAAAGGAATATACCAATAATCGTTCCGGGATGGGAAGACAGCACCATGGGTAACATTTTTGCTTCCTATTGTATCAAGGGCGAACTGGTTCCATCTACCATGAAAAGTGGTATTGAGTATATGATGTGGCTTACTGAGTGGTATAGAGCCAACTCATCGGGTAAGGGAGTAGGCTTCTTCCAGATAGGTGGAGGTATAGCTGGCGACTTCCCAATATGCGTTGTACCAATGATGTACCAGGATCTTGAGTGGCATGATGTTCCGTTCTGGAGTTACTTCTGCCAAATCAGCGATAGTACTACTTCTTATGGTTCTTACAGTGGTGCAGTACCTAATGAGAAAATCACATGGGGTAAACTGGATATTCATACTCCAAAATTCATAGTAGAGAGCGATGCTACCATTGTGGCACCACTTATATTTGCCTACCTGCTGGGTTGGTAATTTTTAAAGAATAAAATATTTTCCGGGCCACTACGTTTCCATCTATGGTAATTGGTGGCCCGGATTATTTTTTTTTGCAAAGTGGAATAACAATGCAAATAGGATTTTGTGTTGAAAGCTGATATTTTTGCACCATGAATTTACAAATGACCAAGAACCTTTAATCAATGAATAAAATAAACAAGGTATTGTATCTGGATGGCATCAGGGGTTTTGCAGCCTTCATGGTTTTTTGCCATCACTTCTTATTGTCCTTTTATACATCACATTATACTTTCAACCGAGAATTACAACATTTACCCAATGATTGGGAATTAAAGTATGGCCAAAGTGTGTTTAGTGTGTTCACTAATGGAAACTATTTCGTTAATGTATTTTTTGTACTTAGTGGTTTTGTCTTAAGCCGAAAATATTTTCATACACACAAATTTTCCGACCTCATTTCGGGCGCACACCGGCGGTTTTTAAGGCTATATATTCCTATAGCATTCACCATAATTCTAGTGTACCTCCTTATGATATCGGGGTTGTTCTTTAATGCCGAAGCCAGTGTTTTCGTTAAATCGCAATGGTGTTATGAAGGCTTATTTCACTTTACTGATGCAGGCACCCGATTTATACAGGCATTGTTATATAATGCACTACTTAATGGGGACCAATTTTTCAATACCACTTTCTGGACAATGCCCATAGAGCTGTACGGGTCCCTCTTCGTATTTGCTTTTCTTGCACTAACCCATACCACCAAAAAAAGAGGAAACTTTATTCTAATATTATTACTATACTGCTATTTAACCAATTCAATGAATCTGGCAATGTTCACACTTGGGATAAGCCTTAATTTTGTAGAACAAAGGCAAAACCGTGGGAATAGATTCTTAAACTTCTTTTATTCAGTTCTTTTATTAGTCTTAGGCCTGGCTATGGGTTCTTACCCTACTACCGGCGTGCGGACGGGCACCTTTTTTGAGCAACTAGGGCATACGTTACTCGAATACAACCAATGGTTTCATCCTGTAGGAGCTTACTTCCTTGTATTGGCATTCGTAATTTCACCTACATTCCAAAAGTTTTTTAGCATAAAAATATTTGCATTTTTAGGCTATATATCATTCTCACTATACTTACTACATGTACCTATAATTGCCTCATTAAGTAGTTATATTTTATTGCATACCCATAACCAACTTGGATACAATTATTCTGTATTGCTTGTATTTATTACAAGCTCTATTGTATTACTGATACTCTCCTGGTTAATGACTAAATACATTGACGATAAGGGGGTAAGTTTTGCTCACATGTTCTATGAGCGTTATATCAGGAAAACCGCTATTGTGGAGGAACAAAAGGAATTGTCATAAATCTTTTTTGAAAGTTTAAGTACCAAATGTAAATCCTATTATAATGGCACAGGAAGATAAAATAAAAAGGGAGTTGGATATGATTGGCATTGTGCTAGCCAAGCTGATGAATATGCTTATGAACAAACCCGATGAGCGAATTGATGGATTGAATAAAATGAGCATACAACTTAAATCTGAGCTGGATATTGATTTACAAGCCATATTAGATATGAAACATCAAGAAGCACTGAACCTATTGATAAACACCAAAAAATTCACTATTGAGCATTTGCGGGTGTTTGCCAACCTGCTCAAAAACCTGGCGAGGAATAATACCGAAGGAAATTATACCAATTTACTCAATGCAAAAGCATTGGCCATTTATGAATATATAAGTGCAAATGGCAAGGGGACTATGTACTTTGATGTGGAATTGAATATTAAAGAGCTTAGAAACAGGTCATAATATTTACATGCGTTTTACTGCCAACCTATTTGTATTTTTCATTCTCAACTTTTCTTGTCTGGCACAAATAGATAGTAGTCCTAAAATTGATACTAAAATTGGGTTTTCTATAAACCCTTTGGGGCTTATAGACTTCTCCCAACAGGAATACACCCTGCGTGCAGGCATAGAATATAGGTTTGGGGAAAACAGGTATGCAGTATTAGTAGAACCTGGTTTATACTTCCTTGGAACTGGCTACAACGTAAAAGTGGAAATAAAACAATATTCCAATTGGCTGGCAAGGAAAATCACCAAAAACAAATCAAGCTACCTGGCACTTTCCTATTACCATAAAGTACATAATTACTCCCCTTCTGAAATTTATTATACCGATTCTACAAACACCAAAGTGGCAAATGACTTAACCAAAATTCATGTAAACCGAGATATAACAACTCTTGACCTAATTATAGGCACTTTGGAAAGTAATAAAAACAGATGGTTTGGGGATTGGTATTTTGGCATAGGAATCCGTTTCAAAAGCATTACAGAAATAACCCAAAAAGCCTATAACCAGATGGAGGATAATATTGGGCGGCTTAGCCTGAGCCCCGGTGTGTATGCTACACCAAATATTACCCTAGGGTTTAGGATTGGCCGAAATGTGTGCGAAAGGAAGCAGCCTCATTAATAATCCCTTGAAACAAGCAGGTAGTAAATCATGGCCCAAAAAATCTTATTTTCGCAGCTATGAAATTCCTTATCGCAGGATTGGGCAATATAGGTGCCGAATATGATTCTACCCGACACAATATAGGTTTTGAGGTAGCAGATACTTTTGTACTTCAAAATGGAGGTAATTATACCCTCGACAGGCATGCTTTTGTAAGTGAAGTGAAATGGAAGGGCAAAATATTTGTGGTAATAAAACCTACCACCTATATGAACCTAAGTGGGAAAGCCATAAAATACTGGCTGGATAAGGAAAAAATACCACTGGAAAACCTGATGGTGATAGTTGATGAACTGGCCCTTCCCCTTGGAACCATAAGGATAAGAGGAGGTGGCAGCGCTGCCGGCCATAATGGGCTAAAAAGTATTGAACAATCACTGCTCACTGATAAATACCAGAGACTTAGGTTTGGAATTGGCAGCGATTTCCCTAAGGGAAAACAGATAGATTTCGTACTGGGAAAATGGAAACCATCTGAAGTGCCGATTGTAAAAGAAATGCTTCTGAAAAGCACCGAGGCTATTGAGTGTTTTGCATCGCAGGGAATAGGTAAGGCAATGACTTTTTTCAATAAATAATCTCAATCACAAGTAAAAGGGCATTACCAGGATAACCTTGTAATGCCCTTTTGAATTTTATAAAAAACCTACTAATCTGGTTGGTGGAAAGAATACCTGTAATCAACTGGTGAAACATAGGTTTCCTTGATGGTACGTGCACTTAACCAACGATACAGATTCAAAATAGAACCCGCCTTATCATTAGTACCTGATGCCCTGGCTCCGCCGAAAGGCTGCTGGCCAACTACCGCTCCGGTTGGCTTATCATTGATATAGAAGTTACCTGCAGAGTTCACCAATGCCTTGGTCATATACTCAATTGCATGCCTGTCGGTAGCAAATACAGCACCGGTCAATGCATAAGGTGAGGTATTATCCAATACTTCAAGAGTTTGAATCCACATATCGGCTTCGTAGGTACAGATAGTCAATACCGGGCCAAAAATTTCTTCGCACATTGTAGTGTAAGAAGGGTCGGTGGTTTCAATAACAGTAGGCTCAATAAACCAGCCATGGGTACTATCGCACTTACCACCACATAATATTTTTGCGGCACCATTGCTGTGCTTTACCTGGTCTATATAATTAGCAATTGATTTGAATGATTTTTCGTCGATAACTGCATTGATGAAATTGGTAAAATCATCTACCACACCCATTTTCATGGTTGCCAATTCAGCCACCAGTTTTTCCTTGATTTCATCAGCCAGGTTAGCTGGCAGGTAGGCCCTTGAAGCTGCTGAACATTTCTGACCCTGGTATTCGAAAGCACCACGGGCAAGACCTGCTACTACAGCATCTACATCTGCACTTGGGTGAACAAACACAAAATCCTTACCACCTGTTTCGCCTACTATACGCGGGTAAGATTTATAACGGGCAATATTATTACCTATGCTCTTCCACATACTCTGGAATACACCTGTAGAACCAGTGAAATGCACACCTGCAAAATATGGATGAGCATAACAAACATCGCCTACCACCTGTCCCGGAGGATAAATAAGATTGATAACACCATCTGGCAGGCCGGCTTCCATCAGTATTTCCATGAATACACTGGCAGATAATGCCTGGGTATTGGCGCACTTCCAAACCACCACATTACCGCACATAGCTGGTGCTGTAGGCAAGTTGCCGCCAATTGCAGTAAAGTTGAAGGGGGTAACTGCCAATACAAAACCCTCTAGTGGGCGGTATTCCATACGGTTGTTCATGCCGGCTGGTGATAATGGCTGTTGCTTATATATCTGGCTAAGGAAGTGTACGTTGAATCGTAAAAAGTCAATCAGTTCGCATGCGCTATCTATTTCGGCCTGGTAGGCATTTTTGCTCTGGCCAAGCATGGTAGCGGCATTCATTTTGTAGCGGTACTTGGTAGCAAGCAGGTCGGCAGCCTTTAGGAAGATACTTGCACGGTGTTCCCAGCTCATTGCAGCCCATGACTCACGTGCAGATAATGCTGCATCTATAGCCTCATGCACGTGCTCTTCGTTTGATGCATGGTAATGGCCCAGCAAATGCGAAGTTTCGTGTGGCGGGCGGATTTCTTTTTTATTACCACTGCGCACCTCATCACCATCTATATACATAGGTATATCAGCCACCTGGCTCTTCATTTCGGCAAGGGCTTTTTTGAGGGCCTTACGTTCAGGGCTATTGGGAGCATAACTTAGAACCGGCTCATTCTTGGGTTCTGCAAAATCGAAATATGCGTTATTCATTGTTCTGTTTTATATGAATGGAATTACCCTTTTTGGAGGGTAGGATTATAAACACCCTAAGGCGGTGCAAAGATAATCAATTATGAATTCAATGTCTGTATGGGCATCTCTCGAAGCGTTTGAAACTCATTCAATTTCAACTAATATCCGAGTAATAATTAAATAGAAGCACAAACAAAATTGCAACGATGGCGGAGATTAGATTACCGATCAAATAGTAATTACTAAACTTATTCTCCTCGTCAGTATTACTTTGATGCACTTTTAATCGGGTACCTACTTTTAATGTCCCAAACATAACCAAACCGGTAGGGAAATTGTTACAGAGTGATAGAATTATAAATATTCGCTCAATAGTACCTATTAATACAATCTTCATATCGAACGGCAGTTTCTTATAATATATCGTAGCTAAAATTCGGAAAAATATTGCCAATAGGCATTCACTAAATAAAAACAATGCAATATATTCTATCCAATAATTCATGGCTAAGGAGTTATGATTTACCCGGCTAAAATAATATTTTTCACAGCATTATACTGCTCCATTTTGAGCGTTTTTTCCTTTTTCCATATTTGCGAACGAGACATATGGGTAATCTCGGCAACCTTTTTATAATCTCTGTATTTTATTAGTTCTCCAGCTATTTTATAATCCTTTTCAATGTTCCAGGCATCTATATAATCCTGATAAATGATAAATAAATTATTCAAGGCCTCAGCCTTCTTATTACTATTTAAATAAAAGTGAAACCGTAACCTGCTATCTTTAAATGCTGTTATATAATCCCTTGCTTTGGTAAGCCCTTCTCCAAGCATACCATAGGCAATTTCAGGATTAATAGGTGTGTTGATTGTACCTTCTACCACAACATACCGAAATTTAAATCCCTTACCTTTCGAAATTAGCATCTCCTCAATATTTACGATTATTTCAAGTGCAGCAGTTAAATCTCTTGCAACTCCTTGAAATTCATCACCCAAAGTAATCGTTAATGGTGAAAGTAAGATATCCCTACAATCTGAATTAATTTCCATTACCAATTGCTTTAGTCCGACATATAGTAAATTTTGGTCCAAATTTCGACTGCCAATCACATCGGCCATTAAAATAATATTTTCCAACATTTGATATTTTCAAGACAAAAGTAGGTAGAATTAGAATATTATTTCCATTTTTGGAAATTTTTATCATATTTTCCATTTTTGGAAATAATCACTATGGTTTCCGAAAATGGAAATAAAAGTAGCAATGGTTCTCCTTGATGATAGTTGGTGAAAATACCCATAATGCGCATTGAGAAAATTATCTCCTATTGAACCCGCTCCGGGGTTCTAAAATAGTATATTCTTAGACCGCCGGTTCCACCGGCGGCTATTCATATTTAAGCCCTATCGGGCTTAAGCATTGGGATTCTGAAAATGCTATAATTCTGGTTCAAAACTAGCTCAAGGGGGGTGATATTCTATTGGGCAAATGTCCTTAATTGGGCGGTTGGGCTTTGAATTCCGGTCACAGACCGGCTAATTTCATTCGACACGAGTGATCCTTCGGAACACTCGCGCCAGGAACGGTAATTACATTGAAATTCTGAAAATGCTATAATTCTGGTTCAAAACTAGCTCAAGGGGGGGGGTGATATTCTATTGGGCAAATGTCCTAATTTGGGCGGTTGGGCTTTGAATTCCGGTCACAGACCGACTAATTTCATTAGACACGAGTGATCCTTCGGAACACTCGCGCCAGGAACGGTAATTCTGAAAATGCTATAATTCTGGTTCAAAACTAGCTCAAGGGGGGTGAAATTCTATTGGGCAAATGTCCTTAATTGGTCGGTTGGGCTTTGAATTCCGGTCACAGACCGGCTAATTTCGGTAGACACGAGTGATCCTTCGGAACACTCGCGCCAGGAACGGTGATAAATATTGAACCCGCTCCGGGATTCTAAAATAGTATATTCTCAGACCGCCGGTTCCACTGGCGGCTATTCACACTTAAGCCCTATCGGGCTATTTGTTTTCTAAAGATGTAAAATGCGGCTAGGTTTAGCCATAAAAAGTGTATTTTTTTCAGGACGATACAAAGATACAAATCCTGAAAATCCTTTAATCCTGAAAATCCTGATTCCAACTTATAGCGGTACCAGTTCGTTTTTTATGGCAAAAAGTACCAGGCCGGTTTTGGAGCGGAGCTTAAATTTTTCGAAAAGGGATTCGCGGTAGCCATCTACCGTGCGCTTATGCACGTCCATTTTCTGGGCTATTTGTTCGTAAGTAAACTCATCGGGGCTACACACAAGACGGAGGAAGTGTAGTTCCCTATCGCTGCATAAGTTCAGGATTTCCATGCGCTCATCCCTTACAGGGTATCCATCGTTCCTAAGCAAGGCATTCGACAGCAACTCGTTGTGGTAATAACCAGTGGTGAGTATATTATCTATTGCTGATTTCAATGTTTGGGCGGTGCAGGTCTTTGGAAGGTATCCCCTCACTCCCGATTTATAAAGGTCTATGATGGTTTTATCACTGGTATCGAGGGTAAGGATTAATACCGGGTATTTTATATTGTGCTCCTTCAGCCAGCGCATGGTAGCCTTGCCATCCATCACTGGCATGGTCAAATCCATTATAATGAGGTCGGGCTGGCCTACATGAATTTTATTGATGAGCTGCTTACCATTGTCGAATTCCTCCGTAACCTTGTAGTTACCCATGTTTTCAATGAGTTCCTTGAAACCATTACGTACAATAATGTGGTCTTCAACTAAATAAATGGAATGCGTTTTTATCATTGGAAAACAAATATATTTATATAGATTGCTGATAGGAAAGCAAGCCTAATCAACGTTCTTTAGGGTAAATATACAGCCTTTACCTATTTCTGCAACTATCTCACATGAAAGATTTGCCAAAACTGCCCTTTTCATAATATTTTTCAATCCCGAGCCTGCTGCTGATTGAAGCATTTCGGTGGAATTAAAGCCAATACCATCATCCTCAACCGATAGTGATAAGGAATCTTTACCTGTAAAGGAGATCCTCATGTTTGAAGCCTCTGAGTGCTTGAGGCTATTATTTACTATTTCCTGAAAAATCCTGAAGATCATGAGCCGCTGGTCACGGCTCAGTTTGGGCTCAGTTTCATCGTGTATCCAGGTTACATTTAGACTGGGAATATGTTGGAGGCGTGTTACCTCAAGGTCCAGGGTTTTCAGGAGCCCAGTCTGCTCCAGCAATTCGCTATTCAGGCTGCGGCCCAGGTACCTTACTTCTTTTATTACATGGGTGAGGATTTCGTGGAGGGGATTGAGTGCTGCCTCTGTTTCGGGCTGCATCATCTTTTTCTGCTCCATCTGCACGTGCATTACTGTGAGCAGTTGGCCTATATTATCGTGTAGCTCACGGCCCACATTGCTCAGCACCTGCTCCTGCACCTCATTTTGCACCGAGCGCAGCTCTCTTTGGTAGTCCACCTGCATCTGGCTCATCTTCACATCGAGCCCTACCCGCTGCCTGCCGGTGATGAACAAGGTAATAACTACCCCTGCTACCAGCAGCAAAATAATAGTAGTGGTAAGGAATACCGTAAATAAGATCTCATACGGCTGCATTATTTATCATTTTATCAGGTGATTTCTTTGGGATATAGAGGTAGAAGGCGTAAGAGAGGATGGCATAGTAGAATATTGAAAGGGAATAATTGATTAGAAACAAATTCCTAGCAATAGATGGATAATGATCCATTAAATAATCTAAAAGACCAAATGTTGGTATAGTACCTGAATAATATAGTAATACAGCAATACATATCAAATATGCCTGCAAATTAGCCGACATTTGTTTATTACTATTAATAAATTTAACAAGTACAATAACATATAATAATACTAGGAAAGTAGAACCGGAGATAAATGAATTGTTTGAAAAATGCCCTATTGGACTATTTAGCAGTTTAATTAGCCATACACCAAACCATAATATTAATGTTGAAATGACTGGAATTGAGATTTTCCTATTGCTAATAAAAACAATACCTGCAACACTCAAAATAGAAGTGTTAATTAATATGTATATATTAAAAAGCAATGAGTTGTTGTAGTGTAACAATAATAAATAACCACCAGCAATTTCAGCTATAAAGCTAATTAACACATGGAAAAATATCAATCTAAAGGCTTTGTCATGGAATTTAATACTTATTATTCCGAAAACTAAAGCTAATAATGTAGAAAATATCGAAACTATCTCGAAATATAAATGCATACTTTCAAGGTGTTAAAAAGGAATTAACACCTTGAAAGTACAAATTCTTATTTAATTGACAAGAATATTCCTAACAATTCATTACCAATTTAAGCCTGGTGCTAAAACATAGTTTGGACAATTGCCCCCCGGAGGACATAAAGTTGCAAAATCCGCAGCCTTGGCAACAAAAATGGCATTTGCTGGTGGGTTATTATTATCAAGGAGGATGGTGCCGCCATTATCAATATATACTGCTACTGAGTGGGCATAGGCTACATCGGCAAATTTGGTTGGGCTAGAAGTATCGCAATAGAAAGAACAGCTATCAAATACCAGGCTCACTGTGCCAGATGGTGTATAAACTGCAAAATTCTGGTCATAAAGAGCTTTCAGTTCTATTTTCCATGGGAAAACATTCCATTTTGCTTCAAGGCTTGGGCTCATGGTAGTCCATGCAGTACCATCCCAATAATATAAACTATCGAAATAAACCTGGTCATACTGGCCCTGGAAAGCTGATGGCGTAATGGCACCATTTTTAAGGTCGTACCTCTGGCCAGGAACTTCGGTTAACAGGCGATTACCGTTCACATCCGGGGCAGCCATAGAGCATAATGCTGCTGTAAGGAACCAAGTACTGGTGTTAGCCTCTAAGCGGTGAATGAATTTTATTGCCAAATCCTCTGGTGCT
>CANGSR010000013.1 GCA_947456055.1 Chitinophagaceae bacterium | reverse complement strand
GACTACGTCCCGGAGGGGGCAAATCTCCTGATTTGCGTTGATGGTTTCGCCAGTCAGGAGACTGGCGGCCACCAGGAAGTAGTCGTGAGACTACGCCCAACCGAGGGCTTCGCCCATCCGAGTGGGATACGAATAATATCACCCCTTCAGGGTTCACCATCGTATTTCATTCATTTTCTACAATCATACCAACCCTTTGGGTTTAGGAAATTTGCGGATGGAATGATTGTTGTTGAAAACAACAATTTGGTCAAAATTCCGCCCCGCATATTTTGAGATTGCTTCCGGCGCAGAAAAAGCGCCGTCGCAATGACGCACGGGGGGAATACAATTTGGAGGCAAAAAAAACGGGGAAATCATAGTCCAGTGCTGGGCGTAATCTTACGTTCTGGAGGCGGCAAGTATTCTGATTTGCGTGGATGGTTTCACCAGTCGGGAGACTGGCGGCCACGAGGACGTAGACAAAGCCTACGCCCAACCGAGGCTTGCCACTTGTTCTATATTAACATTATACATTGCCCTAACCCCCTTCGCTAACGCACAAAACCCTACCACAAAGGGGGAATTGCCGCTTCAAGAATATTGGGCTTTTTAGCGTTATTAAGCTTTTTGATAATTTTTTATACACCGGGGTTGGTCTTAGTCTCCCGAAACGTCCCAGAGGTGGCAAGTATTCTGATTTGCGGTGATGGTTTCGCCAGTCGGGAGAGTTGCTGCCATGAGGACGTAGACATAGTCAACGACGAACTGATTTTGATGCCCAACCGAGCCCAATCACGTTCTGCGCCCAATCAATCCACGTTTTGCATATATAATTATTTTGATTTCTTTTTCTGCTTTATTTTGGAGTTATATTTAGTCGATCCCTTATCTGTGCTAATTATAGAATTAGGATTGATACAAAAAACCATATTACTCAAAGTTACAGCTGTTTGTTCAGGATTAATCGCAGTTACAATACTGTTATTATCTGTAAAACTTTGGGTGAAATTACAATTAGCATCAGTTCTAATGTACAAATTGTAATTAGAATTAGCCATGGAGAATGGTAATTTATTTAATGAATTTGTATATAATGGGAATATTGTAAAAGTAATGTTACCTAGTAATGGCGTTGGATTATTGTTTGGTGGATTATACATGGTGTAATCGAAACCAATCTTAAATGTTTTATTAAAAAACGACATGCTATCATTGTATGCAATTGTATCATTGCCTAGAATATATTGAAAATTGAATACTGCATTAATTCCTTTATTGCTACAACTAGTATCATTATAATTTGTTGGCGGAATAACTGCACCTGTTGTGTCATGTGCTAATGAAGTATAATCTGAATAATCAGTCGAGGTGTCTGAATGGATTCTAATCCTTAATAGATTATCCACAGAACCAGTGGTATTACTAATTGGCAAAAGTGGATTTACAATAAAATCAGAAAAAGGGAATCCATAAGCATTAGAATATTTCTGTATAACTCTAGCATAGTTATTATAGTATCCAGAACCCTGTGTAAATGCATATCGTCCATTCCAGTTCCAACTATTATTTCCCGATTTTTTGTTTGCCATACTATTATGGTAATAGCCTAGATTAAATCCTACAAGGTAATTCCTAACCACGGTACTCCATGGGTCATTATACCCAACTCTGTCTGTATCCACAGGTATTTTGTTGGCATCACCCCCACTTACTACAAAAGGCCCATCGCAGGCATAAATCATTGAGTAAAGATCATGCATTTTTATCGTAATATTACCTTGTAAAAATGAAGGGTCATTTGCAACTGAAGGGTCAGGATTTAATCTAAAAGTAGAATCTGTTGGATTAAAGTAAGAATAGTAATAAAAAAATTTCCCGGAGTAGGAAACCGTATCAATAGATGGATTGTTATTTGTATATTTAACATAACTCGCAGTACTACCACTATAGACATCAAATAATTTGATAGTGTCTTTTTTTATTATGTTTACATAATTAGCCATGTTTGTATAATATAAGGGAGTATGTTGTGGGGTATTAATCCTGATATAATTTCCATTTTGAGGATATCTATTCGCCTTAGGTGGATTTGCTATGTTTTCTAGTCTATTTTTTAGTGTATCAAACGGTACCCTATAACCCCTACTTTGGTCTTTTCCATTACTATTAAAGGTGGCAATTGACAAACCTAACCCCAATTGGTCAATACAACTAATATCGGCACAATCATAAGGCCCATTACTATATGTTAGTTCAACGAAATCGTACCTATATGGAAACGAGGTATCATAATTTGGCTTCGTGATGGATGCCTTGAATTTATTAGAGTCTAAATACCCCAAGGTGTCTATAATAAAATATATCCGGCCGGAAAATCCCGGTTCAAAAGTGAATAAATTATCGCCAAAATTATTCATATATATTGGCATATTACATGGTGGATTTGTTGCCTGGCTAGAAGTAGCACCAGGATTGATAAGTGCCCAAAGTGCATTAGGCGAATTTATCCAGACTTTATCAGGGACTATACTAACTTTCAATTGGGTTTGGCCTAATAAACTTGAGGAAATAAATATAAAAACAAGCATCAAATTTATTGTGAATTTTATTTTCATACATATAAATTTAAATAAAACAGAAAAGTAAGTCCACTTTATGAAACCACAAGATAATAATTACATTTAAGAAACAATGTTTTGTGTGAAATTTTAGTGAAAAAATCTAACAAACTTGAAAATCTCCTGATTTGCGTGGATGGTTTCGCAAGTCGGGAGACTTGCGGCCACCAGGACGTAGTCTGAAGACTACGCCCAACCGATGACTGGCAACATGTGCTATATTAACATCATACATCCCTCTAACCCCCTTCGCTAACGCACAAAACCCTATCACAAAGGGGGAATTGCTGCTACAAGATTATTAGGCTTTTTAGCGTTATTAAGCTTTTTGATAATTCTTTATACACCGGGGTTGGTCGTAGTCTCCTGAAACGTCCCGGAGGTGGCAAATCTCCCGATTTGCGTTGATGGTTTCGCCAGTCAGGAGACTGGCGGCCACCAGGACGTAGTCTGAAGACTACGCCCAACCGATAAGTGACTACGCCCAACCCAGCTTTTTAGCATTATTTTGCTTTTTTATTCCCTACACCGCCTTTATCCATTGTTCAAAAAGCTTGCTTTCTATACGGCAAACATCATTGGCCATGGATTCCCAGTTTGGGGCAAATGACTGGAGCATTTTTTTCATTTCTTCAAGGTGGCCCTCTTCTTCGGCTATTATTGATTTTACATTTACCCTCGATTTGCAATTGGTGAGGGCAGCCTGGTATATACCGTAAAGCATATCAGCACGCACCTCTATGGCATAGGTTACCATAAGGTAAGCTCCATTTTTCAGGGTACGGCCTTCCAGGCCCATGGTTTTTATCAGGTAGCGGCAGGCCATTACATCCAGCATATTCAGGTAATGGTGGCTTTCTACCGGGGCCAGCAAGTAGGGGTAAGAATAGTCAGGACAAAGGTTTTTACCCAGTTTTTCAATCTGTTTTTTAAGATAGTAGGCATGGCGGGCCTCTTCAGCGGCATGTTTCAGCACTATTATATTGGTATATACAGGGTCTTCGTATTTCGAAATTTTTCTGGCACCCGTATTCTCCATCATCGACAGGCTGTTGAGCCATTTGGCATGCAGTTCGTTATCTGCCACTATGCGGTTCACCGCCCCTTCCAGCAATTTTTCCTGATTCATTTGGCGGCGAATGTAAGCAGGTTTTTATAGTCGCCAATATTACCTACAAATCCTAAATGGGTTAATGTAATCTGGTATCATTTACAGCGCAGGTACACATACCTGCATATGTTGATTTGGAAAAATAGAATACCCAAACTTATTAGTTTTAAAATTTGCTACATAAATCCTCTGGGGTCTTAACTTTGCACCAATATATGCAGCTACAGGAAAACATTTCACTTCGTCCCTACAATACATTTGGTATTGATGTAGCGGCTGCGTCTTTTCTTGAAATCACTGATATCAGCGATCTTGAGGGGAGTGAGGCGGATACTAAAAAGCTAATTATAGGTGGCGGCAGCAACCTGCTACTCACTAAGCCGGTTGATGCATTGGTATTGCACAATAAGCTAAAGGGTATTACAGTTGAAAAGGAAAATGATACCCATATATGGCTTCGTGTGGCTGCCGGTGAGATATGGCATGACCTGGTGCTGTATGTGGTAAACAAGGGCTGGGGTGGAATCGAAAACCTGGCACTGATACCCGGCACAGTTGGTGCGGCACCCATACAGAATATTGGTGCCTATGGTACCGAAATTAGGGAAACCATAGATAGTGTTACCTTCTGGTATTGGAACGAAAAAAAGTTGTTGAGCTTTAGTAACCGGGAATGTGAGTTTGGCTATAGGGACAGTATTTTTAAAAACCAGATGAGGGATAAATTCTTTATTACCTCGGTTGTTCTGAAACTGGATAAGGTACCTAAACTCAACACAAGCTATGGGGCTATAGAGCAGGAACTCGCACATATGGGGGTTACTGAGCCTACTGTAAAAGCCGTAGCCTATGCAGTAATTCACATAAGGACTGACAAATTACCCAATCCTGCCCAAATAGGTAATGCAGGTAGTTTTTTCAAAAATCCCTCCCTGCCCAAGGCGAGTTTTGAGAAACTGCTGGCTATGTACCCAAAGATTCCTTTTTATCCGGTGAACGATGCCTGGATAAAGGTGCCGGCAGCCTGGCTCATTGAACATTGCGGGTGGAAGGGTTACCGCAATGGTGATGTGGGCGTACATGCCAAACAAGCCCTGGTATTAGTAAATTATGGCCATGCCCATGGCCAGGAAATTTGGGATTTATCAGGGAAAATTGTGCAATCTGTTCATGAGCGATTTGGAATTCAATTAGAAAGGGAAGTGCAGGTGTGGTGATGGTGTTTTGGTAGAAATAAAATGGCCATTTTCTAAAGTGATACAAATTGTGTTTCGTATCATCATTGAGGGAATTTTGGCTAAAGCCTAATCAATTACGATTTTAATCCCCGGCCTGAAGGCCTGGGCTACTACATGGGTCGTTACTGCGACCCTTTCGTTTCGATGGGCGATGCCCATCGCTCTGGGATTGCGCCCTTGCAGGGCTTTAAATCCTAGTAATCACGAATACCCCGGGCGATGCCCGGGGCTAATATATTATGCCCTTTCAGGGCGTCTAATTCCGGAAAAATAACAATTGTATTATCGGTGTTTAGTTAAAAACCTAAGCCAATGACAATTTTCTAAAGTATGCCCGCTCAAAGCACATGCATAGAAGGGGAATTGCCACCTCAAGTTATTGAGCTAATTTCCTTTATTGAACTTTTTAGATGATAGGGTTGTGGTGAAAATCTTAGCCTGTATTCTAATAAAAAGCAACCGCCCCTAAACATTAGGAGCGGTTGCTTTTTATTGACCCTTAAATTATAACCATCTTATTTTTCAATCACGAAACGGATAACCTGGTTTTGGTTGCCTGAACGAACTACCAACAGGTACATTCCATTTGACAATGTATTTCCGAGAATCACTTTCTCATTCATATTGCCACCCTTTACATTAGCTACATTGTGGTAAACTGTCTGACCAAGCAAATTAGTAACTTCAATAGTCACTTCCTGGTCATCACTACCCATTGCAGCGCTAATCACAAACTCACCATTATTAGGGTTTGGAGTAACCTGGATATTCTGGATACCCAAATTCATAGAGTTAACATCTAAGCCTGATGAATGTGGAGGAGGAGTTGGACCTACAGTTACAATCCTATAGGTAGATGTAGAACATCCTGCTGCATTGGTTACGGTATAGATGATGTATATATTACCAGCACTTACACCATAAACCACACCAGTTGACGGGTCTACTGTACCTATTGCAGTATTGCTGCTGCTCCATACACCACCTGCTGTAGTATCAGAAAGTGTAGTTGTTCCACCGGTTGATAAACTAAACATACCAGAGATACCACCCACTACTGGGTTAGCATAAACTGTGATTGTTTTTGTAGCCCTGCAACCATTGGTCAGGGTATAGCTGATGTTTGCAGTCAATGTTCCGGCCAATCCGCTCACGATACCAGAGGTACCTACAGTAGCAATGGTAGTAGCACCACTTGTCCATGAGCCACCAGATGTAGCATCAGTAAGGGTGATGGTATGACCGGCACATACATTACCCGGACCAGCAATAGCTGCAGGTGTAGGTAATACAGTTACTGTTTTGTAAGCATTACAGCCATTAAGTGTATAATAAATATTGGCAACACCTGCAGAAACACCAGTTACTACTCCGGTAGTAGAGTCAACTGTTTCAATACCAGCACCACCAGTTAACCATACACCACCAGCTACAGCATCGGTAAGTGTGATAGACGAACCAGCACATACAGTTGACGAACCTGAAATTGCAGCGAATGGCACAACACTAACAGTGTGGGTAGCACTGCAACCTGAGGTATAGTAAGAAATAGTAGCTGACAGGCCACCAGCAATCCCTGTTACTATTCCGGTAGAACCTACAGTGGCTATATAAATATTGCTGCTTATCCAGCTGCCAGAACCGGTTGATGTAAGAGTAATACTTTGTCCCTGGCAAACTGTTGATGGACCAGATATAGACCCAGTAGAAGATACACTGATAACTTTATATGTAGCGCAACCTGAAGCCAAAACATAATAGATAGTAGCTGTACCTGCCGATACACCTGTTACCACACCAGTTGATGAGTTTACAGAAGCAATACCCGATGCACTGCTGCTCCATGAGCCACCTGCCACTATATTGGTATATGTAGTTGTTGCACCCATACAAACTGATGCTGCACCACTAATAGGCTGTGCTGCAACAACACTTACAGTTTTAACAGCTTTACAGCCAGATGAGAGTGTATAAGTAATATTTGAAGTAAGACCTGCGGCAATACCTGTAACCACACCGGTACTGGAAACTACAGTAGCTACTGTTACTGTACCACTAGTCCATACACCACCGCCTGTGGCATCGGTAAGGGTTATTGTTTGTCCCTGGCATACAGTTGATGGACCACCAATAGCAGCTGGAGCTGGCATTACAGTTACTGTTTTATAAGCACCACAGCCACCTGCCACATAATATATATTCACAACACCTGCACCAACTCCTATCACCACACCCGCTGAGCTAACGGTTGCTTTTGTGGTATCGCTGCTAATCCATGTACCGCCTGCTGTAGCATCTGTCAATGTAATATAAGCACCCTGGCAAACACTTGAAGCACCTGAAATAGCCGCAGTAGAAGTTACAGTTACAGTCTTATATGCACCGCAGCTACCTATTGTATAGTAGATATTCACCACACCGGCAGTAACACCTGTTACCACACCTGTGGTAGAACCTACTGTCGCTACGCCAATGGCACTGCTCACCCAAACACCACCACTAGTAGCGTCGGTAAGTGTGATTGAAGAACCGGCACATACTGTGGATGGACCAGAGATTGCACCTGCGCCTGTGGTAACTGTTACAGTGCGTGTAGCACTGCATGTACCTGATGTATAAGATATTGTAGCCACACCTGCCGCTACACCAGTTACCACACCACCTGAACTAACTGAAGCAATTGATGAATTGGAACTAGACCATGTACCACCCGTGCCACTCGTAAGTGTAATGGTATTGCCTACGCAAACCGTAGAAGCACCTGAGATAGTACCTGATGTAGTAACAGTAACAGTGCGATAAGCACCACAACCACCAACCACATAATAAATATTTACCACACCTGCACCTACACCAGTTACAACCCCTGTAGTAGAACCTACTGTGGCGATTGATGAACCACTGCATGTCCAGGTACCACCACTTGTACTATCAGTTAAAGTAATTGTTGAGCCTACACACAAAGATGAAGGGCCAGATATTGCTGAAACACCGGTTACGGTCATTGTTTTTGATGCACTGCAACCACCGCTTGTATAGTCAATAGTTACCACACCACCAGAAATTCCCGTTACTACTCCGGCACTGCTTACTGTAGCAATACCAGTATTAGAACTTGACCATGTGCCACCAGTACCAGATGTTAATGTAGTAGTAGCACCCACACATAAGGTTGATGCACCTGAAATAGAACCGCCACCTGTAGTAACTGTTACTGTGCGGTAAGCACCACATCCACCAACTACATAATATATATTAACTGTACCAGCACCTACACCTGTTACAACTCCGGTAGTAGAACCAACAGTAGCAATTGATGAACCACTGCATGTCCAGGTACCACCACTTGTGCTATCAGTTAAGGTGATTGTAGCGCCTACACAAACTGATGAAGGACCTGAGATTGTAGCTACTCTTGTTATAGTTAAAGTTTTAATAGCCATACAACCACTAGAAAGTGCATAGGTAATATTTACCACACCGCCACTTACACCTGTTACCACACCACCAGATGTAACTGTAGCTATTGAAGTATTGCTACTTACCCATGAGCCACCACTTGTAGAATCGGTTAGTGTTGTGGTAGCACCTACACAAAGACTTGAAGCTCCTGAAATACTTGTAGCACCGGCAGTAACTGTCATTGTTTTAGTGGCACTACATCCTGTTCCTGTAAAAGATATAGTAACTACACCTGCTGATATACCTGAAACAATACCAGTAGACCCAACAGTTGCTATACTTGAATTGGTGCTGGACCACGTACCACTTCCCGAACCTGTAAGGGTGGTTGTAGTACCTACACATAGGCTGGAAGCACCGGTAATAGAACCACCGGCAGTAACTGTAAGTGTGCGATAAGCACCGCAACTACCCACCAGATAATAAATGTTAACCGTGCCGGCTCCTATACCTGTTACTACACCGGTTGTAGACCCTACCGTGGCAATTGATGTGCCACTGCAAGACCATGTTCCACCAGAAGTAGTATCGGTAAGTGTAATTGTTGAACCCACGCACACGGTTGTAGGACCCGTTATGGTTCCTGCACCCGGTGTTACTGTAAATGTGTGAGATGCCCCACAACCATTGGTGAGCAGATAATAGATATTGGCAACACCAGGTGCCACTCCAGTAACCACACCAGTGGTTGATGCTGCAGTGGCAATTGAAGTATTACTACTCATCCATGTACCACCACCTGTAGCATCAGTAAGTGTAGAAGTATTTCCTACACATGCACTAAAAGTACCTGAAATTGCAGCAGGGGCGGGTTTTACTGTTATAATGGTTGTTACGAGCCCTGCCAGGTAATAAGATATGGTAACAGTACCTGCTGTCATACCTGTGACTACACCTGTGGTGCTACCTATAGTAGCAATAGCACTGGAACTGGTAAACCACGTTCCGCCCGTACTTGAATCGGATAGGGTGATTGATGAGCCAACACAGACCGATGTAGGTCCTGTAATTGCACCAAGAGCGAATGAAGCCACTGTCATCAGTAAGGCAATCATTGATAGAAAAAGTTTTTTCATAAGAAAACTGGTTTTAACGGATGTGAAATTATAAAATTGAAAATAGAAAAGAACTGATTGGTTGATAATAACCTGACAATATTTTGACAATCAAAATATTTGATTAATTATCAGTTAATAAACTGAGGGGTTTATATATAGGCTTATACTGAAGGGGGTAGTACTGGGTGGAAAAAGAATTGCTCCAATCAAAAATTATATCCAACCCGGTATTTAAAGAAGAACATTGGGTTTATAAGCCCCCTTACAATAACAAGGCGTGCTATTTGTTTAAAATGTTAGGGCAAAAAACAAATATTTTTCATTATTAATCATAATATGATAATAACGTGGTATTTTGCAATTCATTCCCATGGGGAATTGCATGACCTAGCATGTACATTTCAGAATAGTGCCGATCCACCTATTTTGAGTATATGGATAATATTTCGTCCTAAAACCAAAAAATATTTTTTGTGCCACAACCAACAACAATAGGTAATAAAATAAGTTGGCACAATATTAGTGGCATCGTCATTTTATTATTTTTAAAACCGCATTTGACAAATTCAACAAAATTTCCCTACTTTTATATATTCACCTTACATAGCAAAGTATTTTGAATAATAATTAATGAGAATCGTTAAAGCATAAACCTGGAAACCAAAAAAAATCTGTTCAAAAATTATCCCAAACCTTCAATTCATTTTATGAAATTTATTACCCGCCTTTTGTTATTTGTCGCTCTTTTAGGATCTTACTCATCATTTGCACTGCCTGTAGCCAACTTTACGCCCAATGTCATTTCGGGTTGTCCACCACTTGTGGTACTCTTCACCAATACAAGTACAGGTAGTACCAGCTGGAAGTGGGAGTTCAATAATGGGGATGCACCCGCCTATTTACATGATGCATCTACTACTTTCCTCAATCCATTTAATTACACGTTAACCTATACAGTTACGCTTACAGCCTATAACGGCACTGACTCAAATAAGCACTCGGTCGTTATTTCAGTTTATCCATTACCACTGGTTCGTTTTAGTGCATCACCTACCAATGTTTGCCCTGGAGCACCGGTTACCTTTACCAGCACCTCCATTGGTGGTGTACCCGGCCCGGTAACGTGTACCTGGAATTATGGTGATGGATTTGGTGGCACAGGCAACCCTATTACACATAGTTTTTTAAGTCCCGGCAATTATAGTATTTCACTTTTTGCTACTAATGCCAACGGTTGCCATGATGATACCACAATAACCAGCTATATACATGTCTATAATGGGCCTTCGCCTTCTTTTACGCTTCCGGTATCTACATTTTGTGGTAGCCCGGCGGCGGCCACTTTTGCAAGTGCCGTAGGTGGAACAGGTCCGTTTACTTATAGCTGGACTTTTGGCGACGGGGGCACAGGGGTAGGGGCCACGCCCACACATAATTATGCAACCGGAGGCACCTATACAGTAAAATTAATAGTTACAGATTCGCATGGCTGCCAGGATAGTATGATTTTACCCATTACCATTACTATATTTCCACCCATTACAGCCAGCTTCACGGGTCCAGATTCGGGTTGTGTGAATGCTCCCGTAACTTTTACCAATACCAGTACTACCTATGTCACCAATACCTGGACTTTTGGCGATGGCCATACATCAGGCGGCGGTGGTACTAATGTTTATTCTACCCCTGGCACATATACTGTGAAACTGGTTATTACCAATGGCCCTTGCCGAGATTCTGTTACCAGGAGCATTTATATCAGGCCTGGTCCGGCAGGTACTTTTACCCAAAACCCTATTCACCCTTGCCCACCGCCGGTTGGAATTACCTTTACTGGTACAGTGCCGGCAGGTTGCACGGTTAGCTGGGTTTATGGCGATGGATTTACTGGTTCGGGTACAACAACTTTGCATAATTATGCCACCAGGGGTATCTATGATATTGATATGATTATTCTGGACCCAAGAACGGGTTGTAAGGATACAGTATCTCGCAGGGATACCTTATACGATTTATATCTGCAGGTAATAGATACTCCTGACAGTGGTTGCGCACCGCTTACTGTTCACTTCTGGGATTCGCTTTACACATTTATGCCACCACCCACTACTGTAAGGAAAGCATACCCCTGGGGTATATCTTCATGGTCATGGTCATTTGGTGATGGTGGAACATCTACTTCATCCAGCCCCTACCACACTTATACTGATACAGGCACTTATTGGGCTGTATTAACTGTGGTAACAGCCAATGGTTGTACTGTAAAAGATTCTGTAAAGGTGAAAGTGGGTAGACCACCGGTTATGTCGGTCTCGGCCACTACCCATGTTTGTTTTGGATCAGGCATTAGTTATACAGATTCGTTGCTGGTAGGCCCGGCAAGCTGGTATGTCTGGTACTGGGGTGATGGAACATTTGATACCACATCCCTTTCCACAATAATCCATACAGATACCATGCCGGGTATCCATACAGTTACGGTTACACCCTATTGGAATGGATGCCAGGGGACACCCTACACTTTAACTGTCCAGATTGACTCGCCAAAAGCAGGCTTACACGACTCCGTTTATTGCTCCCCGGCCAACACCGTAGCTTTTTGGGATAGGTCCTATGGTGATGATAGCCATTTATGGATTTTTGGGGATGGGTCTACTTCCACTGCCCGAAATCCGGTACATACTTACCCTACTACAGGTATATATACCATCCTACTCACTACCTATAATGCCCGAAGTGGGTGCCGGGATACAATTGCGGTCTCGGTAAACTTAAATCACCCCACACTCGATTTTACAGCTGGAGATAATACTTTATGTTACGGAGTCAGAGATACTTTTACATCCACGGTCACGGGAGGGAGTGCTACTTCCTATGCCTGGTATGTCAATGGTACCCTTGTGTCCTCCCTACCCACTTTTGGATATTTATTCCCGGATTCGGGTAGGTATACCATAAAATTGGTAATACAAGATCAAAACCATTGCTGGGATACCCTTATCAGGGCAAACTATGTCACGGTAGCCAGGCCTATTTGTAATTTTACGCTTACGCCTTCATCCGGTTGTATGCCGCTACCTGTCACGGTAGTAGATGCTAGCCATGATGTTACGGGTGTTTCATTTACCAATTATAAATGGAGTATGGGTGATGGATATGCCGTATCGGGTTTGACTACCACCGTAACCCACACCTATACCACGCCTGGAGTATTTACAGTAAAAGAGGTAATTACCGATAGTTATGGCTGTAAAGATTCCCTAACCCGAAACGATACAGTAATACTACCCAATGCATCATTTACATCAAGTACCATACACCCATGCCCTGGAGCGCCAGTAACATTTACCAATACCTCAACCGGCTATACCACTTCGGCATGGACATTTGGTGATGGAGCTACATCTACAGTAAATAGCCCGGTACATTCCTATTCAAGTGCAGGTACCTATACCGTGAAACTTGTGGTAACTGATAGCCATGGCTGTAGTGCAACCCTTATTGATACGGCACTTATTGATATCATCATACCCCATGCGGCATTTACCGTAGATGATTCATTTGCTATCTGCCCGCCATTAAACTGCACTTTCACTAACACCAGCACGGGTGCTGTCTTTTACAACTGGTGGCTAGGTGATGGTACCACCTCTACCACAGTCTCACCTTCCGATTTTTATATTGCTGTAGGTGTTTATTCAGTAACCCTTGTGGCTTATAATATATATGGGTGTAGTGATACTGCCCGTAAACCAGTACAGATATTTGGTTATGATGGTGCATTTACATATGACCCTGATACCGGTTGTGCACCACTTACAGTGCATTTCAGGGCTACATTGAGCAATGTACCCAAGATAGTATGGGATTTTTCTGATGGTTCGGTCGACTCTTCGGCTTACACCGATACTATAACACATATTTACCGCCTACCTGGTGCCTATGTACCAAGGTTGATTATCAGTGACAATACTGGCTGTGCCAGTGCAAGTGTGGGAATCGATACCATAAAAGTAGATGGAGTGGTACCCGGATTCAGGACAATACCCGACCCGATATGCCAGGGTGGTGTTGTGAACTTCCATGACACATCAACAGCTTATTGGGGAACTATAAATGCATGGTCCTGGACCTTTACCAACGGGGACACCAGTTCCTTACAGAACCCTACCTATACCTATACGGCAGTAGGTACTTACTCTGTAGTTATGACAGTAACAGATTCGTGGGGATGTACGGGAATGGATACACAAAATATTACCGTGTATGCACCAGAACAAATTACTGTAACCGGTGATACCGTAGTATGTAAGGGCGACTCAGCAGTACTTACCGGCCATGGTGGATTCCAATATTGGTGGGCACCTGCCACCGGTGTAGGATGTTCGCCCTGCAATCCTACCCATGTGGCACCAGGTACTTATACCACATACACGGTGACTGGTAAAGACAGGCATGGTTGCTTTAATACAGATACTGTATCTGTAGGCATAGCCCTCTATACCCAAAGTAGGGCAGCGGGTGACACGGAAGTATGTGCCGGTGTTACGGTGCATCTTCACGACTCCGGTGGCACAAATTATACCTGGCTACCGGCTACCGGACTAAGTAGTGCAATTATTGCAGACCCATTGTGCAATCTGCAAGCTACTACCCGCTATATGGTTATTGCCAAACTGGCCTCTTGCCTGCCCGATACCAATTACGTAACAGTACTCATACACCCACTGCCTACTGTAGATGCCGGACCAGACCAAACCATTATAGCAGGTGAGTCGGCGCAAATAAGAGCTACGGGTACCAATATTTTTAGCCAATATTGGATGAATTCTGGTACCTTAAGTTGTGATAGTTGCCTGGACCCACTGGCCACGCCTGTAGTAACCACTACCTACGATATATTTGTAAAGTCGAAGTTTGGTTGTAGGAATTCTGATTCGGTAACCATACACCTGATATGCGACAATAACCAGATTTTTGTACCTAACTCTTTTACGCCTAATGGAGATGGACAAAATGATGTGTTCTACCCAAGAGGCAAGGGATTATCTATTATAAAAACCTTCCGTATCTATAACCGTTGGGGCCAATTGCTATTTGAACGTGATAACATTCAGGCCAATGACGTAGCCAATGCATGGGATGGCAGCTACCAGGGAGATAAGCCCCGCCCCGATGTTTATGTTTACGTAATAGAAGCCCTCTGCGAACTGGGTGATAAAATTTTCATCAAAGGTGATGTGACTATTATAAGGTAGTTGATACCACTAATTAAAAAAGCCAAACAGTTTAGGGAAACTGTTTGGCTTTTTTTGTGGGTGGGGTATTACAAAAATTCATTAGCCCCACGCCATTGTTGGTGTTTTCACCAACAATCCTTTCGATTTGCAGGATTGGATAACCGAAAGGGGGCAGATTTGACAACTTTTGAAAAGTTGTCAAATCTTATACGAGAATATTTAGCTTTATTGTAGAGGATTAACTCCCATAATATATTTTACGCCATTCCTTCACATTCTCCAAGATTTCATTCACAGTACCTTGTATTTCAGGTGGAATTATTAATGAGATATTTTCGTCAACTTTTAATAATATAGCAGTTGCATAATACAGTGGTTTATAAAGGATTCTTAACAAATGACCATATTTTATATTATTAAATTCTTTGAAAACATAGTTTAGCTGAAAATGATAAAGTAATTGGTTAAGTATATATTGAAGATCATAAATACAAATTCGAGCATGTTCATTTTTATTCCAATTATTTATTATTTGGCTATCTTCAACTATATAAGACAATACATTGCTAATTACCTCATTGGTCTCCTTTTGACCCTCTTTTATGTTGCCATTCCAAATATTTATAGCTATTCTTAATGGTTTAATATATTCATGTTTTTCTTCATTTATTATTATTAATGCTTTTTCCTTATTAAATCCAGAAAAGTAATAGCACAATACAAGAAATTGCTTACCAGATTCCTTAAAGATGTTTGTACCTAAGAATCTATAAAAAAATTTTAAGTCATCAATGTACAAACTGTCGCCCCAAATAATAAATTTCGAAAACAACAATTCAACAATATTTTTCACGCCTAAATTACGGAATGGAAATGAATATATACGCTGCTTCCAACTTACATCACCATACTTACTAAAAAAAAGCCTATTAGATTTAAAATTAATCAATGTGCGTATATTGTCTTTACTTATTGATTTTTCATAAAAACTAATTGCAATGCTATTTTTTTTATGGACTCTATACACCTCCCCAATTAAATACTCTCTCATTCCATCCTCCTGTTCAATTTCCTCTGCTTTTTTAATTGCCTTTTCCCATTGCTTTTTCTCAATCAATTCTCGTACTTGCTTCTCTATTGCCGCTATTGTAGGTGGCATTTGCTGCAATAGGTCATTATCTATGTTTGGCAATAAGAGGGTAGTATTTATCATTTTATCCCTCATCTCAGAATTAATATATTTGGACTGAGCCAATACTTTGGTAAGTAGGGCTGCATTATTGGGGCTTAGCTCATGCTGTTCTAATAGCCGTAGGTGGTGTAGGGCTATATTATTTAAACCATCGCCGTCATAAAAGTTCTCTAAGAATATGGTTAGGCATTTGGCTCTTTTCTTATCCCTGGGGCTACCCTGGGTAAAGATGAGCCACAGATTAAAAAACCTTTCTGAAAGGCGGTAAAGGTTATTTCTGGTTTGGGTGGGTACAATCTCTACAATATTCAGGCGCACCAGTTCCTTTAGCTGTGCTGATACCACGTTGTTTTTCATTTGGGTGGCTGCGGCAATTTCACCTGTGCCTGCCGCCTCCCAGATAAAGGCAAGATTGAGTACTATTTTCCTATGGGCCGGGGCCAAATTATTCAACCTTTCCTGGTATTGGGGGGTTACATAATCCATTATCTGCCGCAGGTACTCATAGCCAGTTTCCTGCTTACTGGTTAGTAATACATTTACAAAGAAGAGGAGGGTTCTCGGCAGGCCATCGGTGAGTATCCTTACTGCTTCCAGTTGGCCGGTTCTGGTATGTACAAACTCTTCCAATGTAGGCAAGTTGAGTTTTTCACTCCAATTCAGTAGCAGTGACTTTATTTCGGCACTGGTAAGTGGCTTTAATTCCAAAACCCTAAAAAACTCATAGAAGGGCATATCGTATTTCCAGAAATGCTCGGTAAGCCGGGTACTGCCTCCTATTATTTTAAGGTCGTCATAATTCAGCAATATTTCCCTTAGTATTCCTGCATCTTCCTTGATGTTTTCGAATATGCGGTCTATATTATCTAGCAGCAATACAATCTTTTTACCATCACCGCTAATGGTATTATGGATTATTGAAAACAAATTCCTGGTATATTCCTGTGCATCAGCATTTATATCGGGCCGCTTAATTTCAATTTCTAGTTTTTGTTCCAGCTCTGTGGTTATTTCTTCCATCAGGTCGAACAACCTGAAAATGTTGGCTTGTTCCTCAGCAAGGTTTATAGCTATATATTTTTGTGCCAATGCCGCATCTTCCTCTATTTCCACCTGGATTCTTTTGAGGAGGGTAGATTTACCACTGCCCCTGCGGCCCAGCAATAAAAAATGCTGTACCGAACCCTGCATTGGTTGGTTGCGGATATCATCCATTATTACATCAAACTCGTGGATGCGCACCAAAAAGTCGTCCTTAATGGTTTTTGCATCAGTATTGGCCGACTGGTAGAAACGAATACGGTTGGGCAAAAAATAGTTAGTCATTTTTTATTGGGAATTTATTTAACCAGAACTGCTGGAGAAAGGGTGAAATAAAACGGTATACATGTTTGGGGGATTCTATAAAATAACCATCATTCATCAATTCTTCTACAAAATCCATATAGTCATCCTGGCGGTTGTGCTTTGTATCACAGGCTATATTGTACACTTCCTGTATGCTTATCTGCTTATTGTGTGCGCACGTAATGAGTAGCTGATTTATAAATGGGAAATGGGCCATCTGGTAATCCTTTAGCCTGCTCAACCAGTCTTCGAAATTCTTATTCTTTTTCAATACCCTATCAAATGCGCCATCTATTATTGCAGGGCTTATTTCTGGGGTATTCATTTCCCTTCCTATCATATCAGCTTCCTCTATCATCAACTGTATATAGTAGGGCAAGAGGTGATTTATCTTTTGCGTTAGGTAGCCTATTATTTCGGCATCCATCTGCATGGTAGCACCACTTATTAATTGATTCACCAATTGGGCAGCCTCATCCGAAGTAAGTGCACCTGTTTCAATTGGGTGGAGGTCATTGATGAGCTTTGGCCTGTCTATGCTTTTTATCACAAATTGCAAGCCTACCGAACCCGCATAGACTAAAGTGAATTTATTGAAATCAGCGTCACTTCTTAATTCACGCAGGGTATGCAGTATATCTATTGCATCCTCTGCCTTATTCTGTTTCTTTAATTTATTGATTACCTCGGCAAATTCATCAAGAAAAATTATGGTGTGGTGTCCCGATTCTGCAAGTTCAGGGATCATATTCCTTAGCTCACTTTCGTAATCGAGCTCCTTGCTTTTTATTTTGACTCCTGATTTGCTTATATCATCTATCTCATATCTTTTAACCCATCTCGATACTATGCCAACAATTTTATCCTTTTTCGACCTATCAGTACATTGCAACACTAATTCAAACAGGCGCTTGTAAAATTCGTTCTTCGATTTTACCCCTTCTATATTTTGGTAAATGCATATAAAACCTTGTTCAGGGTTATCGGCTAAATCCTGCATTATTGATGTTTTGCCTACCCTTCGGGGTGCTACAAAAAGTATATGGTTACCTTTTTTTATTTCCCTCCAGAAATTCTCATTGATATGTTCACGCCTTAGGTATCTTGAACCAGTAGCTGCATCTCCGGTTATTGTATTAGGTGAGGTCCATTGTGTGCTCATGTGCAATAAATTTATAGCACAAAGATACTGCAATAAAATTATTGCGAAAATTATTCTGCAACAATTTTATTGCGAAAACAATTCTGCAATAAAATCATTGCGAAAGGAAACTTACTCAGGTCTGTCTTCACTTTTCCCTCCAAATGTATACTTGAGACCTACTTCCAGTATACCATTCCAGCCAAAGCCCAAATCGGCATAGGCACCAAATCCTTTTACTATATTTGCTTTAACACCTATTAATCTCAATTGCCAGCCGAAAGTACTTGCCAACCCTGTGTAGGAAAAGTCGCCAGAATGATTAGCATTATCTGAAAATGATACCGAGGCTTTTACCTGAGCATAACCAAATCCCAATCCGCTATAAAGGGCTATCCTATTAATATCAAACCAGTAATAATCACCATTAATAAAAACTGTATTTAGCGACACATCGAATTTGTACGAAAATGAATTACCTAAGTTATCAGTCTCTACGTACATAGCCGTTGAAGCCTTACAGTAAGAATAATGCAGCCCAAGGCTAAACTTCTCTCCAATCTGGTATTGGGCACCCAACAGGAACGGACCTACGCTTTTTCCAGAGAATTCAGGTAAAAATTTAAGGTAATTTGGAAATGCAGTCCCTGCATTAATTGTAATTGAACCCGGTATAATTGTCTCATCATCATATTCCTGTGCAAATGAAGAAAGGCAGGTAAGCAACATTAACCCTGTAAGGATGTTTGTAATTTTCATGATTCTCTTTCTTTTCCAGATGATTTAATTGTTTTTCAATTCTGATTTGTTTATATTTCTTGAGACAAAAATAGGTGGCCCTATTCAATAGTATTAGATTTATACACTTAGGAAACGCTATTGCAGGTATAGTATAAACAAACTAAAAGCAATAAATCCTTAATCCCTCTTATACAAATCCAGCTTCTGGGTCAAGGCTACATTTGTGGTTTCAGAAATGGTAGGTATAGAAACTGGTTTGTGAGGATTGCGGGGGGCCAAAGTACCGAAATAGATATCAGGACAATTGTCTGAAGAGTCAGCACTACCACCATGCTCATTATCCGGTTCTTCTACTGGACAACCATGGTTCTTTTTAGAGCCATATTCATCAGGGCAATTATCAAGCCTATCTGGTACACCATCACCATCCCTATCTTTTTCTTTCGCTTTAGGATGACCAAGAGGCAAATAACCACCGGCATAGAAATTAAATCCATACTGGTTATTGGAAAACAAAGCCAGGAAATCGTCACTACCACAGAAGAAGCCTGATACCCTGAATCCAAAACCCGTCTTCAGACTCTTGGTAAGTCTGTCGAAGGTAAATGGCAGGCCAAAACTAATCAAGCGGGAATCGAAACGGGGGGTAATAGTAAACTGGTTGTAATAAGAATTGCCAAAATTATTGCGGTTGGTGATATTAGCAACATAAAGCAGGTTGGCATAAAAGTGCCACCACACATTTATATCTGCACCCATCTTAAACGTAGCAGGCATATATACCTTAGTGGCAGAGTGGGTGGTATCGGCATCAAATCCCTGCCTGATGGCATAATTCTTGAAATCGGTGAAGTTGCTTACATTATCAGAGAGGCCCTTACCTGTAATATAGCCATTCCCTGTAAGCAAAGCATTGGAGTTATTACTAGCACCATAAGTTATAGCTCCTAAATCAACAACCGACGCCGATACCCTTACAAAATAATTGGCATTAGCCGAGGTAGACCAACCATGATAAAATTTAGGAGAGATATCATATACAATGCCAAAGTCGGCACCTATACCCATACCCGCCTTAGGACCAAAGAATTCACTAAGCAGGCTATTATTTGAAAATCCATTAAGTAAAGCATTTTTGGTAGTTAGCAGATTACTTGCAAACTCAATATCACTGTGGCTAGCAAACAAGGTATCGCTACCATTCTTATAGCGCACATCCAGATTATTGCCTTTGAAACCTACATAACCTATTCCACCCAGGTAGCGCACTGTAGCACCCACCTTTATCTTATGAATTCCTTTCTCAAATATTACACCACCATAGCTTAGGGCTATTTCATTCCACAAATGACCCGTATAGTTGAAATTTTTTGAAGTTAAATTTACATCACCATTTACTACATAGTTAGGGTCAGCAAGGGTACGGTAAAGTGAGCGGTCGAAATTATTAAACTGATAAAATCCCCTGATTCTTGAAGTAAGTGCCAGACTATGCTTACGGTTGATAGCAAATATTACACCAGGACCGTGTACCTCGGCATGTGGTGCCAATAAACTAAAAGTAGCAGTATTATCGTAACTAAATAAATTGTCAGTTGAGCCCCTGTTTATAGCACCCATAATGCCACCACTTGAACTAAGGTGACCCAGATTATTATCAACTCCGGCATTTACCGAAAATACATCTACGGCAATGCGTTCGCCCCTCTCGGCAATATTAGCCGGATTAAGGTACAAACTAGTTGTGCTGCTCCAATCTCCGGTGGCTACTCCTAAATAATATTGAGCCCCGGCATTGTTGCCACACAAACACATTAAACCTAAAATGTATAATAATTTCTTCATTAGCCAACCCTTTTGATGGGTTTAGATTACATATTGGCCAGCAATATAATGAGATATTTTGAAAAATCCTAAACAGGTACGTTCAGAATGGTTTTTGAAACTTGGCCTAAACTAAATCAAGGGTCAAATTCATCAATCTCATCATTTTCCTTAGCCTTGAAAATAGGTACATTGGCACCTACATAAAACCCAAAACCATTGGTACTACTGCTTATAAATGAGAGCAAATTATCTGTACCTGCAAAAAATGCACTATACCTAATACCAAAGCCAGCCTTAATACCATTGTTGAGGGTGCTATAGGAAATAGGAATACCTATACTGAATACCCGGCTATCATACCTTGGAATTATTGAAATCTGGTCTGGGTAGCTATTGGCATATTCCGGGCGATTCATTAAGTTCTTTTGGTAGGTAAGATTTAGGTACCATCTGTTCTTTAGCTGGTAGTCTGCCATTAAAACCAATGAAGTAGGCAGGTAGATAGATAAATCATAAACGAAATGGGAAAGCTTAAAGTTTTGCTCCACCATATATTTGCTGAAATCAGCAAAATTCCTTGAACTAGTGAGTAAGCCATTTCCGGTAATATACCCCTTGCCAGCAACAGCAAGTTCGGCGTTTTTATCTCCTTTGTATGTAATGTAACCCAGGTCAGTAACCGCTGCCGAAACCCTTAGCTTATAACCATTACCAGCAGTATTATCTTCCTTAAAATTCTCTTTCGGCCTATAGAAATACGAAACACCAAAATCAGCTGATAAACCGCTATTGTTACTAAATTCAACCAATGAAGTAAGCATTTTAGAGGCATCAATACCATTACCTAGCATATCGGCACCTGTTGCTATATTACTTGCGTACTCAATGCTAGTATTCTTAGTATAAAATGAGTCACTACCCTTGGTATACTCCACGTTCATATTGGCACCCCTAAGGCTGGTATAACCTACACCAGCAAGATAGTGGGCTGTAACACCTACATTTATCTGATGTGTTGCAGGGCCCAATACAACTGTTGACCAGGAAAAACCTACCTGGCTAAACATATGTGAAGTCCAGTTAAAATTGCCAAAAGTATTGGTTCCTGATGCACTTGCAGCATTACCTGGTGTTGTAATTGAATTATATAAGACCGGGCTGAAATTAGTTACCTGGTTGATGGCTCTGAAACCAGTGGTTATGGCGATTGTATTCCTGTTGTCAATTGAAATTAGCACTCCAGGCCCCCTGATTTCGGCATCCGGAGCAATAGTGTTGAAATTTTTATTGCCTGAATTGTTAAACAGATTATAAGCACTTCTTTTGCCTATTTCACCAAACAGATTACCAGCACTACCCAACTTGCCAATATTGCTATAAGCACCAAGGTCGAACGAAAAGAGGTTAATGGCTATTTTTTCTTCCCTGCCAGCTACGTTGGCCGGATTGAGGTAAAGGGTATTGATGGCACTCCATCCATCGGTTGCTATACCCAGATACCGCTGCCCGATAGCCACTTCCCTACCTACAAGGATTGCGGCCAACAAACAGAATATCACCCTATAACACCTCATTAACCTTTTATTTTTTTTGCGAAGGTAATTGTATTTTTAATCTATCTTAAATCCTGACCCAAAATAAGTTAAGGATTTAATGTGTTTTTGACCAGAATAATGACCAAAATCATACCCGGAATACGAATTTATCTCAGTTCACGCTTATATAATTGCACTGTGTTTTCAAGCCCGTAATATATTGCATCACTTATCAGGGCATGTCCTATCGAAACCTCCATCAATGATGGAATAGATTTATTGAAAAATGCCAGGTTTTCCCTATCCAGATCATGGCCCGCATTGATACCTAATTTATGATGGTCGGCAATAGCAGCAGCTTTCAAATAGGGTAAAATTGCCTTGTCTCGATCAGTATGGTAGTTTTTGGCAAAATCTTCGGTATACAGCTCTATCCTATCAGTTCCGGTAGCAGCAGCTGCTGAAACAATATCCTCCACTGGGTCTACAAATATAGAAACCCTTATTCCTGCCTTTTTAAACAATGCTATAATTACCTGCAAATATGCTTTCTCTGTTATGGTATCCCAACCATGATTTGATGTTAGCTGACCCGGACTATCAGGTACCAACGTTACCTGATGGGGTTTTACCTCAAGAACCAAAGCCACAAATTTATCTTCCTTAGGATTACCTTCAATATTGAATTCTATCCCTTTCTCATTACCCTGAGGTATAATCTTGCTAATATCCCTTACATCGCTATACCTTATATGGCGCTCATCGGGCCTGGGGTGAACGGTAATACCATCAGCACCAAATTTGATGCAATCTATTGCAGCTTTCAATACATCAGGATTATTACCACCCCGGCTATTGCGCAGTGTGGCTATCTTATTAATATTTACTGAAAGCTTGGCCATTCTTTGTTTTCATCAAAAATACTTAACCTTTTACAGATTTTAGAAAAATCAACAAAAACACTTCATTAAGAATTAATACGCAGACCTTATTGTGGAAAGAAACGAAAATCAGTAAATCCCCACATTGACCAAAAAAATCGGCAATGTGTTACATTTGCTTTAAATTGATTCCTGTGCCGGACGAAATACAACTATTATCAGACCATATTGCCAACCAGATAGCTGCCGGTGAGGTGATTCAGCGCCCTGCCTCAGCAGTTAAGGAGCTTATGGAAAATGCTGTGGATGCCGGTGCTACCGAAATCCAACTGGTAATCAAAGATTCGGGTAAGGAATTAGTGCAGGTAATTGATAATGGCAAGGGAATGAGCCCCACCGATGCCCGAATGAGTTTTGAAAGGCATGCTACATCCAAAATCAAGAGTATTGAAGACCTATTCACCATTCGTACTATGGGTTTCAGGGGTGAGGCCTTGGCATCTATAGCTGCTGTAACCCAGGTGGAATTAAGAACCCGCCAACCCAATAGCGAAATGGGTAGCCGTATAATAATAGAAGGTACCGAAGTGAAACTACAGGAACCCTGTGCCACCAGTGCCGGCACCAATATTATGGTGAAAAACCTGTTTTATAATGTACCTGCAAGGCGCCACTTCCTCAAAAGCCCTACTACCGAGTTCAGGCATATATTAGATGAGTTCACCCGTGTAGCATTGGCCTATCCTACTATAGGTTTCAGGCTGTGGAACAATGGAGTGGAACAATACCACCTGGAGCCAGGCAACCTTAAAGCACGTATAGTGGGCCTGCTGGGTAATTCTTATTCCAAAAACCTGGTTCCGGTTGAAGAAAAAACTGACCTACTCAATATTTACGGCTTTATAGGCAAGCCCGATGCTGCTACCCGCACCAGAGGAATGCAGTTTTTCTTTATTAATGGCCGCTTCATTCGTAATAATTACATGAACCATGCGGTGGTAAAGGCTTATGATAACCTGATAGAGCCCGAAGCCTTTCCTTTTTATGTTTTGTTCCTGGAGATTGACCCCAAGAGGGTGGATGTAAATGTTCATCCTACCAAACAAGAAGTAAAATTTGAAGACGACAGGCTAATGTATTCTTACCTCAACTCTGCGGTAAAACACTCTTTGGCAAGGTACAACATAGCTCCATCAATAGATTTTTCATTAAGCCCTGAAATTCAGCAGCTTAGTGCAGTGCAAATGCCTGTTACCGAGCGGCAAAAAGAGGAAACCCAAAAAGGCTACCTGTTTAATACCTTTCAGGATAAGAACCAGGCCCACATGATAGAAAGGAAAGACAGCCTGAAACGCTGGAAAGATCTCTATGAAATTGCTGCCAATCCTACTAATTCATCAGGAGGTTCGTCTCCTATTGGTTCTTACGTAATAGAGTCTTCACCAGCCCCAGTTCAAGGTAATCTACTTTCAGGCAAGGCTAACTATGAAGACAAGGGTAGTAGCAATATGATGCTGGTGCATGGGTCTATGCTGGCAACTACTGTTAAGAGTGGACTTATGTTGATTCATATCCGTAGGGCACAGGAGCGCATTTGGTACGAAAGGCTTTTAGCCGAATGGAATAGCCAGAATGCCCCTTCACAACAAGTACTATTCCCAACCAGCTATGAATTATCGCCCCAGGACGCCATCCTGCTCAATGAAGTATTGGCCGACCTTGCCAGAATAGGTTTTGATATTGCCCCATTTGGCCACAATACATTTGTAGTGCAAGGCATCCCATCTGGTTTACCTCCCGGTGAGGAAAAATATGTTTTGGATGAGGTAGTAGACCATCTGAAAAATGAATCGCCCGATGCAGTAAATAAGCGCACCGAGTTATTATTGGCACACATGGCCCGACGCCTCAGCAAGAATAAACACGCAGTGCAGCAACCAGAAGGCCAACAAGCACTTATAGATGAGTTATTTGCCTGCGGCCAACCTGAGTATACCCCCGATGGTAAAAAAGTCTTTGTAATGGTGAAACGTGAAGAGCTTGAAGGTATGCTGGGTTAGTTATAATAACTCCATGCCAATCCCTGCGATACACTGTTTAAGAAGTCGCCTGACCTTAGCTTATCAGGTCCAAAGCGTTCTTCAATAACGTTTTTTATCGCCTTCACCTGTGCCGAACCACCAGTAATAAATACAGTATCTATAGCCGATGGTTGTATTTCCTCTTTTTTGAGAAATTCATCCAGGTAGCGGCCTATTTTGTTGATGTGGGGGTCAATAACTTCATTGTAATAAGTCAGACTTATGTCCTTATCAATTACAATTCCATCCTTGTCAAAATTGAAGGTGGTTTCATTCTTACTACTCAGGCTTATTTTGGTCTTTTCAATTTCTTTGAAAATGGTATAGCCCAAGTTTTTCTCAAGCAGGGTTATCAGGTGGCGCAGTTGTTCATTCCTGCCGCTGTATACATAATACCTTTCTATCTCCCTTATTACCTTCTGGACATTGAAAAAGTTCATTTTTTCCCAGGAGGAAATATTATCGTAAAGCATACCTGGAACTTCCAGCTTTTTGCCGGGTGTGGATTCATAAAGCGACTCCTTACCAAAATAGGGTGTGAGCGCCTTAAGCATAAATGCCGAATCGAAACTATCACCACCTATATAGATACCACCCTGGGCTATCATATCGCTCTTTCGGTTTGGTTGCCTGAATTTTTCAGGGCCCAGGTTCATAATGGTAAAGTCAGATGTACCACCACCTATATCGGCTACTAGAACTGTTTCGTTTGTCTTCAGGGTTCGCTCATAGGCAAAGGCCGCCGCAATAGGCTCCATCTGGAATTGTATTTGCGTAAAGCCAGCTTTTATAGCTGCCTTTTCAAGCCTATCCTGGGCCAGCTTATCTTTTGTGGGGTCTTCATCAAAGAATACAGGCCTGCCGAGTATTACATTATCAACCTGCTCACCCAAAAAATCGTCGGCCTTATCTTTCAGGTATCTTAGCACCAGGGTCACCAGGTCAGTAGCTGTGAATTTTTGGTTGTATACACGGGTTTCGGTAAAACTGGTGCGGGGAAGTACCCTTTTCACCGATTTCATAAACCTGCCTGCAAGGCGGTTTTCCAGATATGCATCTATAGCTGGTTGGCCAATAAAGGATACTAGTTTACTACTATTATTGGGTAGTATGAAAAACAAAATTGATGCATCACTAAATGTCTTGATTACCTCGTTCTTTTCAATATCAAGGATTGAAAGTGCCGAGTTTGTCGTTCCAAAATCAAATCCATATACGTAATTGCCCAATTTTCGCCCGTTTTATAATTATTTAAACCTGTTTACCTTCTATTGTTACCGATTCCGCCAAATATCCTTAACTATTTACACTTGGGAAAATCAATTTTGTTGTGATGGGTATTTGAATGGATGAAGGCGGCAATATTCTACTATTTATAACTCCTATTTACCTTCCAACCCATCAATTCCTACATTTTCCTTATTTTTAACCGATGGCAGAAATAAAGCCCAATACTGAACCTCTTGATACCAGCAATAATATTTTCCAGAAAGCGGTATCATTTGTAAAGGAAACCAATGAAAACTTGTTCCTTACCGGTAAGGCCGGTACAGGGAAAACTACGTTCCTTAAATATATTAGAACACAAACACGTAAACAAAGTGCCATTGTGGCCCCAACAGGTGTGGCTGCCATTAATGCAGGTGGAGAAACTATCCATTCCTTCCTGCAATTACCTTTTGGGCCATTTATTCCTGGTAATGCGGGTGGTTTTGGCCGCCAGCCAGGCGAAACACAGGACAAACATAGCCTGCTTGCCAATCTCCGCCTCCGTGAGTCTAAGCAAAAGCTACTGCGCAATCTTGAACTATTAATTATTGATGAGGTGAGTATGGTTCGCTGCGACCTGCTCGACTCTATGGACCTGGTGCTAAGGCATGTGAGGCGCAATATGTCCCAGCCTTTTGGTGGTGTGCAAATGGTTTTTATTGGCGACCTTTTCCAGTTGCCACCCGTAGCCCCCGAGCATGACTGGGAAATACTGAAGCATTTTTATGCCAGCCCTTATTTTTTCGATGCACAAGTTATCCGTCAGAACCCGCCTGTATATATTGAGCTCAAAAAGATTTACCGCCAGAAAGAACAGACATTTATTGATATTCTAAACCGTGTACGCAGTGGTACTGTGGAACCCGAAGATATCAATACCCTTAACCTGCAATACGACCCTAACCCGCAAAAGGAAGATGGGTATATCATCCTGTCAACCCACAACCGCATAGCAGATGAGATAAACCAAAATGCACTGTCGCTTCTTACCACACCTGTTCACACCTTCAAGGGAGACATAAAAAATGACTTCAACCCCAAAAACCTGCCTACCGAGCAGGATCTGGTACTAAAAGTAGGTGCGCAGGTGATGTTTGTAAAAAACGATATTCAGGTTCCAAGAAGGTATTATAATGGTAAGATAGGCAAGGTGGAAGCTATTAATTCAGCCGGGATATTTGTAAGTTTTCCCGGAGAAGGAAACGACCGCTTACAACTGGAACAGGAAACCTGGAAAAGTATGCGTTATAGCTTCAACCAGATTTTGGGAGAAATAGAGGAAGAAGAAACCGGTAGTTTCACACAATTCCCTGTCCGGCTTGCCTGGGCCATTACTGTACATAAGAGCCAGGGGCTTACCCTGCAAAAAGCAGTTGTAGACCTCAGTCAGTCTTTTGCACCTGGCCAGGTTTATGTTGCCCTAAGCCGTTGCACCACAATGCAGGGACTGGTTTTGCGTAGCAGGCTGAACATTAATAATGTAATAGTTGATGACAGGGTACTCGAATTTGCCCGACTGGAAAGCGAAGAAGATGAACTGGAACAATTGCTAAAAGAAAGCAGGCGCATGGCTGCTGCGCAGCAACTATGCAAGATATTTTCGTTCAAAGAGATTGTTATTCATACCGAACAAATGCATGCCGAATTGCTGAAACGCAAAGCCGGTGCTACTGATAAAAATGTTGAACTGAATGAATCTATCCTAAAGACACTTAAAGAGGCACAAACGCACGCAGAGGGCTTCCAGAGGCAAATACACAGTCTAATTGCAGGAATGGAAGACGAACGCCTTATGGAGCGTAAAAAGGCTGCTATCACCTACTTTAGCACCAAGGTCATTAACCCTACCTATGCATTGGTGGAACAGCATATCACAAGCCTGGGTACATTAACCAAAGTAGCCAAACTGGTGAAACTCTGGAAAGAATTAAACATCAGGCTCAAACATAAGAACACTGATATTCAGAAGGCTGAAGAGATTCAACCATGATAAACACGGGAGGCTACAATTAATCCATCTGCTATTTCCAATACTTCACCCACCAGCATATCTACTTCATTTTCTACACTGCGCACATATTCCATAAACACCCTTTGCTCGTTAGTTGTGAATGTGGTGGGCTTATAACTGAGCGTAGGTAACCTGTCGAACGAATCCTGCCACCATGCCCTTAGAGCAGACTTGCCTATTACCAGCCCGTTGGTTTCTAGTTGGCGGATTTTCAGCTTAGGGCTGTAATGTTCAGCCTCATTATGGTACAATGCCAAAAGCTGTTCCAAATTATGATCATTAAAAGCCTGGAACCATTTCGTAGCTATTTCAATATTTTGCTGTTGTAGATCGTTATTCATATTAGCGATGATTAGGACAACAAAGTAGCACATTT
>CANGSR010000012.1 GCA_947456055.1 Chitinophagaceae bacterium | reverse complement strand
GTGCCTGGTGCAACACCTGTAATTACACCTGTGGTTGACCCGGCACTTGCAGTACCTGAGGCACTACTTGTCCATGTACCACCAGTTGTAGCATCAGTAAATGTGGCAGTATTGCCCTGGCATAAAGTTGATACACCGGAAATTGTACCCGGTATAGGAGAAACATTGATAGTTTTTGTTGTTAAACAACCAGTACCTAAAGAATAGCTAATTATTGCTGAACCTGCACTAACACCGGTTACATCACCTGAAGTAGAGTTGGCGGTAGCAACTGCAAGGTTACTGCTGTACCACAATCCACCCGGCACACCATCAGTATAGGTTATTGTTTGACCCTGGCATATTGTTGATGGACCAACAATTGCAGTTGGTGACGGACTAATGGTAACTGTAGATGTTACATTACAGAAGCCCGCAATTGAATAAGTAATTATTGTAGTACCAAGAGCTACCCCTGTAACCACGCCTGAACCTGAAGCAATGGTAGCAACCGAAGTATTACTGCTTATCCATGTGCCACCCGCTACGGCATCTGAGAGGGTAGCAGTAGAACCTGCGCATAACGCAGTTGGGCCTGTTATAGGTCCGGGTGAAGGATAAACAGCTATAGCCCTTGTGGCATTACAACCGAAAGCTAAAGAATAAGTAATAGTAGCACTACCTGCAGATACACCATAAACGCTGCCAGTTCCTGTACCTACGGTAGCAATTGCAATATTACTGCTGGTCCATGTGCCGCCGGCAATGCCATTTGACAGAGTATCATAAGTGCCTGTACATAAATTGGTTAAACCAGTAATTGGAGTAGGAGATGGATTAATGGTAATGTTAGTAGTAACCAAACATCCGGTTGGTAATCGATAAGTTATGGTTGTTGTTCCGGCAGTAATACCTGTAACTACACCTGTAGAGGAATTGACATTGACACCTGTAGTTGAACTACTCCATGAACCACCGGCGGTAGCATCAGCCAGGGTAATTGTGGCACCCTCACAAACACTTGTTGGACCAGTGATAGCAGCAGGGTTAGGACGAACACTTACTGTAGTAGTAGTGCTACAAATTCCTCCCAGGCTATAAGTAATAATAGCAGAACCGCTAGCAACACCTAAAACAATACCAGTAGTGCCGCCTACTGAGGCAGTACCACTTGCACTGCTTATCCAAGTACCACCTGCAGCTGAGTTACCTAGGGCGGTAGTAAGTCCTACACAGACTGTAGTAGTTCCGGTTATTGGCCCTGGTGTAGGATATACAGTAACTACACGTGTTACCGAGCAGCCAGTACCAAGGGTATAACTTATTGTGGTAGTACCGGCAGAAAGACCAGTAACTACACCAGAAGTTGAAACCACTGTAGCTACAGCTGTAATACTACTGCTCCAGGTACCACCGGCGGTGGCATCAGCCAAAGTAGTAGAACCACCCACACAAATACCGAAAGTACCTGTAATAGGACCTGCCCCGGCAGTAACTGTTACAACTTTAGTAGCCCTACAGCTACCACCCAAAGAGTAGGTAATTATGGCGGTGCCAACAGCTCCACCTGTAACCACACCAGTGGTACTACCCACTGTAGCAATAGTAATATTACTACTTGTCCATGTTCCACCAGCTACTCCATCGCTTAATGTGGTAGTGGCGCCTACACATATGCTGGCCACCCCGGTTATTGCCGTAGGTGCCGGGCTTACTGTAAGTGTGGTAGTAACATAGCATCCGGTACTTAATGTATACGTAATTATTGTAGTTCCTGATGTAAGACCTGTAGCAAGTCCCAGAGCAGCTATTATGGGTGCCACAGCTGTATTACTACTGGTCCAGGTTCCCCCGGCAGTGGCATCTAGTAGGGTGGTATTACCTCCTACACATATTAAGGTTGACCCTGTAATAGGGGATGGATTAGGATAAACAGTTACTGCCAGGGTAGTATAGCACCCTGTTGGTAATGTATAAGTTATGGTTGCCCCACCAAGTGCATTACCAAAAACGATACCTGTAGTAGAGCCAATAGGGGCAATTGCCGAATTACTGCTCGACCATATTCCACTACCTGTATCTGATAAAGTTGTATTATATCCAAGACAGATGGCTGTAAGACCTGTTATGGGGTTTGGTGTTGGGTTAACTGTGAATGATGTTGTTGCATAGCAACCTGTAGCCAATGTATAGCTGATAGTAACAGTACCTGCAATTTCGCCGGTAACCATACCTGAGGTTGCTATAGAACCAATAGCAGGGTCACTGGCACTCCAGGTACCACCTGCGGTAGCATCATACAACATCACATCGTTGCCTACACAAGCCTGTAGTGTACCGGTAATTGCTGCCGGAACAGGATTAACAGTAACTATATAGGTTACATTACATCCTGTAGGTAATATATATGATATGGTTGATGTGCCAGGACTTACACCTGTAACAATTGCAGAGGTGGAGCCAATGGTTGCTACACCTGTATTGCTACTTACCCATGTACCACCGCCTGTGGTACTACTTAAAAACATGGATGAATATTGACAGACATTAGGGACACCTGTTATAGATGCAGGTAGGGGATTGACTAAGACTGTTGTCGTTACAAAGCATCCCGAACCCATTATATAACTTATAACTGCTGTGCCCGCTGAGTTACCTGTGACTACACCTGTAGTTGACGTAACATTGGCTATACCAATATTACTACTGCTCCAGTTGCCACCTGCTGTAGCATCACTTTCTGTAATTGTGGAACCTACACAGACGACTGTAGGACCCGTTATAGGTGGTGGCGTTTGGAAAACCGTCATTGTGCCGGTTACAAAACAACCTGCACTGAGGGTATAGGTGATAATCGTTGTACCAGCTGTTACACCGGTCACCAATCCTGTACTTGAACCAATAGTTGCCACGCTGGTATTAGAACTTGCCCATACACCACCTGTAGCTGCATTAAATAAATTTGTAGTAAATCCTGTACATACACTTGTTGCCCCTAATATCGGCCCTGGTGCAGTATATACCGAGACGGTGGTGGTTGAAATACAGCCCCCCGCCCGCAATCGGTAGGTTATGACCGATGTTCCCGCTGCGACACCTGTGACGACACCTGACAATGAGCCAACAGTTGCCACCCCAGTGCTACCGCTTATCCATGTACCACCTGTGGTAGCATCAGTTAGGGTTAGGGTTTGGCCTACACACTCCACAGTTGGACCAGTAACTGCAGCTGGATTTGAAAATACAAATAACTCCATGCCAGGGGTAGTAGCGCTTAAACCGCTGTAAGTACAGGTAAGGGTACATTTATACCAAACATTGGCGGTAACTGTAACTGTATAAGTAGCATTTGTAGCCCCAGAAACATTTGAATAAGTAATGCCATCAGATGAAACCTGCCACTGATAAGTAAGACCTGATGCGCCAGAAGCACCACATAATGAAAGTACTGAAGTATAGGAAGAAGTACAAGCTGAGTCAACTGAAGGACATACAGTACCTGCTGTTGGTGTGCCACTACACTGGTATTGCCAGCGGTAAACCTGACCTGAAGCAGGTTCCCCGCTAAGGCTGGTTGTAAATGTTGTTGAAGAAGGTACAGGGGATGTACTTAGGTCGGGTAATGTTTGCCAGTCTGAGGTGCTGTTTGCTATACCTATTGTTTCAGATCTACTGGTATAACTACAAGATCCATAGATGAAATCAATAACATTGCTTGTTTCGTACAGTTTTACCTGAAAATTACCTGTACAAGAGGAACCGCAACCTGTATATGCGCCCCAGTCTTTCCACTCAAAAGTGAATACCCGATTCGGGGCAGTACCTGTTGTTTGGTAGTAAGCAGAAGAAGGTATGCTTGAATAACTTTGCAGGTCTTCCCATAATGGCATCAGCCAACCTGCACTTGCGATACCTGTATTGGCATTTGTCCAAACGTTACTACCTGAATTAGCTAATGAAAGCCAACCATTAGTGCAGGCAGATAATGTTGTATATGATGTGCCGCAAAATGTAAAACTAAATCCGATAGATATACTAGCAAAGTTACAATCATCACAATTGATAAAACCTGTTGTGATGGCAGTACCCGTCGATGAAATGGAAGAATAGGTGGACGAAAAAGCCGAAAAGCCATAAGAAGCCGCAGTTTGACCGAAACTGTAGAATCCAAGACAGGAGAGGATAAGTAATAAGTAGATTTTTTTCATCTATATTTGTTTGTATGTAATTTATTTATTATCTGTAGTTGCCTGTTAAGCAAAATTTGATATTTCACAATAAGCCTTGCAATATAACAATTTTTCGTACAACAAAGCAATATTTTTTTGCAATGATGTTGGTAAAAACGTTTGTTATTTTAATAATACAGTTGTTAAAAGTTATTCAGCAGTTGTTTAATTGTAAGCTCGGAATTGTTTGGTTTACCTCCAATGATAAGGCGTAATTTTTTCATCAAATGTTAGTGGGGATTATGAATTTATTATTATGTTATGTATTGGTGTAATTGGTAATAAGTGTATCTGGTTTGGATTTAATGAATAGAACATAGTGTAGAGAGCAATTTATGGCTCTGTTTAATCTAATTCCAAAATCTTTTTTCCAAAATAATTATGTCTCCAATGGAAAACTGCTTATTTTGCTGCCAAAATGGTTTTCTATGAAGAAAATTTCTTTATTTATCCTGTTATTCAGTTTTTGTTGTGTTCAGCAATCCTTTGCTTATGATTTTACTATCGATGAGTTGGTGAAATTGAAGAGCTTATCGCTGCATGATTTTGAGGATGCCGTACTCTTGAAAGGTTATAAATTAGTAAGTATTGAGAAGAGGGAAGACCACTGTGCCCGGTTTAAGAATGGCGATCATTCCCTATATTATTATGCCATAGGAAATGTACTTAGTGCCCACGAATCGGTATCCATCTTATATACTGTTAAGAGCAGGGATGAATATATGGCCATTAAAGATGGCATCAAACTACAAGAAGGCAGGACTGAAAAAGTACACCTAAGGGACGGAGACCCGGAATTACACCATTTCGATTTGGATAATGATTTAACCGCACATCTATGGAGGGTAATTAATTATGAAAAACAATCGCACCTCTATAAAATTGAAATTTTGGATCGAAAAGATGATGGGGATAAGATTTTCTACCGCACAAAGACCAATGTAAATTTCCAGCAGTAAGTTCAAGAATTATATAATAATCAAGGTTTGTAATAAGATACAACACCCAGACACTAAAAAAAGGCGCATAATGCGCCTTTTTTTAGTGTCTGGGTGTACTGCAAGATTAGTTTTAAACCAAAACAAATTAATAATTCTACTACGACCAACTACTTTCTACTAAGTACTATATACAACATACAAAATCTATCTTTCTACTATCTACTATCTATAAATACAAAATCTATCTTTCTACTTTATACACTCTACTTTCTACTATAAAACTAAAGATTATCTCCAATCCTCTTTACAAAATCCTGTATAGCCTGGCTGCTTTTTGTCTGGTCAGCTTCAAATTTCCAGCTATATAAGGTACCATTAATAGATGCCCTAACATCTTTATAACCTGCATCGGGAAACACATCGCCAATACTTGCATTATTGCGGGAAAGTAATTCCGACGGAATAGTGGTTAATAGCGATTTAACAGCATCATACTTGGCAGTGGGCATTACAGTGTTGAAATTAAAGCCATTTATATTGGTAGGGATTGATGATTGGATTTGCGAATTATCAACCCTTAGTTCGCTAGTGGTTATGAGATAATAGGTAGCTTTTGCATCTGGGGCTACAAAGCCTCCGGTCCAACCTACCACCATATAGTCACCTTTCACAGTGTACTGTGCATCCTTTTTGCGGCACGAAAAAGCTGTGATGAATAGAAGAGAAAGTAATAAAAGGCTCTTTATTGTTTTCATATAAATTTATCTTGTTGAAAGTAAAACGCAAAAAGCTTGCCAATATTATTATCTATATGCGAATATTTTGTGAAAGATTGGATAAGAGCTCGTTTATCTTTTCGTTGAGTTTCAAAGCAGTAGGGTGGTATGGTGTGCAATATTAGACTTGCTATTTGGGTTCTGAATGAGGAGTGTGGGCGCATGTCGTAGATAGCAGCCCCGGCCTTCATGCCGGGGAATGAGGATTAAAATAGGAGATTTAGGAAGGGCATTTGATGGACGGAATTTTGCTTTAAGCCTCACCAAAAACCGATAATTGCCTAACCTAAAGCCTGCCAAGTAGATCAATAGAAACTACTAAAACAAAGGTTTTTTAAAAATCCTGATATGAATAGGGAGAAATACCCAAAAAAATAACCGTGCCAAAATAGCACGGTTACCTCATGAAATATTAAAAAATATTATTACAGGAATTTCTGTATTTTCTTATCAAATGCAGACTTAGGTGCGGCACCAATTTGCTTATCAACCACCTGGCCATTCTTGATAAATAAGATACAAGGAATGCTGGTGATACCATACTGAACAGATACTTCAGGGTTCTCATCAACATTAATTTTGCCTATATTGACCTTGCCATCATACTCCTTTGCAAGAGCCTCGATAGTTGGGCCAATCTGAAGACAAGGGCCACACCAGGGGGCCCAAAAATCTACTACAGAAAGCTGTGAGGCGTCAAGAACGTCGGCCTTAAAATTTGCATCTGTGAATACTGCTGCCATTGATTATAATTTAGTAATTTGTTTAAAAAAGAAACACAAAGTTAACTCAATTAAATTTCCTGCGTAAATAGAATACCAAAATACCAGTATAAGGTATCCACATAGAGTTAACAAGTTTAGGGTTTTGTTAGGGAAAGGGAATTAAAAGATTGTTTGAAATGGTAGTGGGTATTGACAAAATGTCATTTCAGTTAACCGAATTCAACAAATATAATAGCCGAATTTGTTCCAAAAATAATGGCAAATCATAGTTATCACCGAAATTTGAAGCTTGATTTAGTAAATTTAATCCCATTAATATGTATAATCGAATAGCAGCGTCAATAATACTACTAATAGGTATGTTATTATTAAATCCACAAATCCATGCCCAAACAGTGCAGACTGGTACACTGGTATTTAAAACTGATGGATTTAACAACAACAAAGGAAAAGCAGAAATCCTATTATTCAGAAAAACCGACAAGGTACCCGATAATCCCTTTAAGCGGTCAGCAAGTATTATCCGAAATAAACAATCAATAATAACTTTTCCAGATTTGGCATATGGCGACTACGCCGCCATCCTGGTTCATGATGAAAATAGCAACGGCAAAATAGACCATTCTTTCGGCCTACCCGCTGAGCAGCTTGGATATACCAATAATTGGACACTTGGAGTTTTTACAGGTATGCCCTCATTCTCAAAATTAAAATTTTCATTTGCAGCTAATATGCAATCGGTGCCTGTGAGTATTACTTATAAGAAGGGGAAGTGAGTCTTTTAATGGTGTAAAAGACATTCTGAAACCGGTTTTATTGGTTAATATTATTTACAACTCTAATTGGGACAATATTCAACTGCATATAGGGGTAATAGGGTAGAGCTGATAGTTTTTTGTGCAAATCATCCTGGTCATCAGCCATGGTAACCATAAATATGCCCGACATATCCAGTTTAATGAAGTTATCCAGTATCGTGCCATTAGCCTCCAATTCTCTTACCACCTCCTGTTCCTTTGGTAGTAGTTTCATCCTTGTTTCCATATCCAATCATTCAAGAAGGATATCAACCATAAATTTTTTCATTTCTGCTGTATTAGTGTTTTATTGCTAATGGTTTAGAATCACTTTCGCTACAAAGTAACAACAAAGCGAGTAATTTTGATTGGGTTTTATGGGTTATTCGTGATTATTAATGTAGGTTTCTACTTTTGTCCGCAATTTCAGAAATTGAGTCATTTATCGAAAATAAAAAAGGATACACAATGGTATTCTTTTGGAATGAACACAATAATAATATTATAGAAATATTTTGAGTGAATGTTTAAGTTGATAAATGAAGGTTTTCCAATAGGAAAGTAATTTAGATTTTACACCTGAAAAATAGAATCACTGCTTTTTACATTTTATTCAAATGTGTTCTTATGTATGTTCTTTTTATTATTGCTTATTAGATTCTAAAACAGTTCATTCAATTTTAATTTTGGTAAACCAAAAGGTAAAATAACAATTGCAATAAACCATAATATAGGACCTCCATACGTACCCAAGTCTCCTTTAATATGCCCTGGTGTTACTTGAAGAAATAGAAATGAAAGATCAGCTAATCCAATAATGAAAAATCCTATAAAATAAGCAAGCCAGGGCTTAGTGTTCTTAATTAACATTACCCCCAGTAAAATACCCAGTAACCCATATCCTGCCACATCTAAACAAAAGTTCAGGATGAAATTTGCAGTTACCTTAAGTGTCATTGGGTCGGTAGCAAATTGGAATTTTTCAGCGGGCATTTTATCTCCACCTAGTAAGGCACTCCATAAGCCCCTGTTCGGGTCTGTTAAATATTGGTGTATGCCTATATATCCCACATAAATGTGCAGAACACCCCATACAATGTACGCAATTGATCCAATTCTAATTGCAAGATTTACCTTTTTTTGATTTTCAATTCTGCTTTTTTGCATTTTCATAAATTTTTGTTTTGCAAAACAAAGGCTATTACTTTACTTTTGCAAGTAGTTACATATTTGTATACTAGTAACAAAATGTAAAGCATTATGGAGAATACTGAGAAAATATTTGGAAAAATAAATGACAAAAACTGTCCGGTAAGAAGAGCCTTAGATGTAGTGGGTGGGAAATGGGCCATTACAATTATCTATTCCCTTTTTGAAGGAACAAAAAGGTTTAAGGAATTAGAAAGGAGTATAGAAGGCATAAATACCCGTATGTTGGTGAAAGAATTGAAATTGATGGAAAAGCATAAAATAGTAACCCGGGTGGCCCATGCTACCATTCCGCCTACTGTGGAGTATACTTTAACCGAAAAAGGGAAGCAATTGCGACCCACATTAGAGCAACTTTATAAGTGGGGTACTGAATATTGCTAATCGTGAAAGAGCATGTTTTTAAATACTTTCTGTTTGGTTTATCCAATTCTGGTTAATAACGAAAATCAGTACCAAATTGTTAGCTTTCGTAATGAGAACAGGCCTTTAACCCACCTCAGACACTGCAGATAATGGCTTAAGTGAGCACAAAAAAGGAATCCATAATGGATTCCTTTAATCTAAGTAGCGAGAACATGGATCGAACCTGAGTCCGCCGCAGCGGGTATAAGCCCAACGAGCTGAAATGAAAAATTCAGTCATAAAGACTGGATTTTACTAAGTAGCAAGAACAGGGATGCAACCCATGTCCGCCGAGGCGGATATGACCCCAATGAGCATAAAAAAAGGAACTCAAAATGGATTCCTTTTTTCTAAGTAGCGAGAACAGGGATCGAACCTGTGACCTTTGGGTTATGAGCCCAACGAGCTACCGCTGCTCTATCTCGCGCTGTGGTGCAAATGTAGGCTTATTAACCGCTACTAAATCATTTGTGCCTTTATTTATTTTAAGTCAATAGGTGGAGAAGGTAAATTAGGTGCTTTTTAGGCCGTTTATTATAAGATTGTTGCCATCGGCACCGTTATTATCCCAGTCTGTATAGTTTATACTTTTCATCAACTATATTTGCCTTTTACCAGATAGTCTTAATATTGTTGCTAATGAATAATGCCTTGCTGAGCAGGTTGCCAGGAAATAAAAATGCATGGATTTTTGGCCTGATCTGGTTGCTCACTTTTGTGATTTATATCCCGGCTATAAAGGCAGGCTGGGTCATAGATAGTGCTGGTTGGCTCTATAATATCCGCAACCTCAGCTTTTGGAAGTATATCAATAATGCACAGTCGGGTATACCAAGCCTTTACCAGTTTACCCAATTTACAACTTATATTTTTTACAAGCTCTTCAATGCCAACCCCTATGCATGGCATACTCTTATGGTGACCATGCATGCGGTGAATGCCTTTTTGGTCTTTTATATTTGCAGGTCATTATTTGATGATTCTGGTATCCATAATTCACAGGGTATTGCCATATGGGGTGTAGTGCTTTATACCGTTTGCCCGCATATAAGCGAGATTATTGTGTGGGAGGCTAGTTACCACTACCTACAGGGCTTCATTTTTATTCTCCTGATATTGAGGTGGGTACAGAAATTCCAGAAATCCCAGGAGGCTAAATACGCATGGTGGGCCGGTATTATTTATTTTTTGTCTACTTATTCACTTGAGATTTTTTATCTCACACCCTGGTTAATCATAGCTCTTGCAGCCTATTACAGGCTTGCACTTAACTATGATAAGAGTGTAATGAAAAAGACATTTACCCATTTCTTCATACCCACCTTCATTTTGTTCCTCCTGCACATTGTGGTATTATTGGTGGTTTACAATCATTTCGCCCATATAGCAGAAAAGGTATGGCAGCCATTCACCAACTATGCCTGCAAGCCAGCCCGCTATATATATCATATCCTATTTTTTGGTAGGTTCTTTACTTTTCAGGCTCGACAGCAGGTCTATTTCATCATTGGTTCACATGCCGGTCTAATCATTTTTTACAATATCCTGGTGCTAGTTTGGTGTGCCATTGTAGCCCGGTGGCAGGGTATGGGCATGAAGGGTAGGGCAGGGGTATTCCTCTTTGTTTGTATTATGATATGCATGGTGGTACTTTTTCCTTTGGCTTTCCCCGATATGCTCCTGATGTTTTATGACCGCTATACTTATATGCTCGATGCATTTATATATATGCTTATTGCACTTCTGCTTAGTTATATCCCGAACAAATACCTGAATTTATTTTTATTGGTAGCCTTTGCCGGGGTTAATATCTGGTTTACTACCCAGCTGAACCTGCAATGGAAATACTCCACCTATATTGATAATCGCCTCCTTCATAACTTGCCAGACCCCGGCGATAAAACAATCATATTATTGAACATACCCGAGAATATGAACGGCATTGGTATGATAGGTGCCCAGGGTGATAAGGAATTCAAAAAACAAAGGGAACTGTTTGTAGACAAGAATATTAAAAATACTATTTACGATGGTATGAGTTATAATATGCTTACCCCGCAGGATGGCGCTCATGTAAACGTAATTAGTGATAGCCTGGTGAGGGTAACCCTCAACCAGTGGGGCACATGGTGGTGGTATGAAGGGCATGGAGGCCGAATGTACGAGAATGATGACTATAAAATAATACATATGGATGTGGGCCGCTGGTACGAGCTGGTATTGAAAAAGCCCCGGTCCAACTATCTCCTCCTTTACCAGCAGGGCGACCAATGGAAAGAAGTAAATTGGCTAAAAAGGGAAGACCAGTATTAGTAGACATAATGATTAGGTTATAATAAACATTTGGAATGAGTGATTTTTTCTTAAATCAACAGAGGGTTCTTAAAAATGGCTGGGTTTTCCTGGTCTTTTGGCTACTGGTATTTTTGCTTTATATACCTGCCGGTAAGGCTGGCTGGGTGATAGATGGGGTAGGATTCCTTTATAACCTAAAGCACCAAAGTTTTTGGGAATTTATCAACCGTACCAAATCAGAAGACCAGAGTTTTTACCAACTATTCACCCTGCATTATTACCTGTTTTATAAGCTTTGGGGCTTTAATGTATGGCTATGGAGCCTGCTCTATATCACAGTTCAGGCTATCAATTCCTATCTCTTGTTCAGGCTGTTTGGCAAGCTTTTGAGCGATTCAGGCATAGCAAAGAGTTTTTTATTGTCGCTAACTGCGGTTGTTATATTTACTGTATCCCCACATATATCCGAGATTGTGGTATGCAAGGCTTATTACCACTATTTGCAGGTATTTATGTTTATCCTGCTCATACTAATATGGGTGCAGAAATACCAGCACCAGCAAAAGAGCAGCTATATTCTCGGAGCCATTGCATTATACATAATGGCAGCCCTCACTCTGGAGATTTTTTACCTTACCCCGGTTTTTGTTTTGTTTATTGCCCTTTATTATCGTTTCGGGTTAGATTATGATAAAAAGGTTTTTCGCAAAACGATAGTCTATTTTGTATTGCCACAGGTATTGTTGTTGGGGGCTTATTTCCTTACACTTTTTATGGTTTATAAGGGTTTCAAACCACATAAGCTTGAGGTAAACCAAACATTGGCCCAATACTTGGCCAAACTACCCAAATATCTTTTTCATATCTTATTTCTTGGCCGTTATTGTTCTTTAGAGGCTAAAAAAGCCATCTATGGGGCATGTGAATCGGAGACTTTGTTATATGTCATTTATGGTGTCGGGCTGCTCACTTTTGGGTACATACTCATGCGTTTCCGTAAGCTCACCAATTACGATAAACTGATGTTCCTCCTCTTTATGTTGGGCATAGTTTCCTTATTATTCTTGATACCACTATCATTCCCCGGTCCAGAACTTTATGTGTTTTACGACAGGTATTCTTATTTTGCCGATGGCTTTTTGTTCTTATTGCTGGTAATGGGGGTATATAGGTTTGTGACCAATAAATATCTAATCATTGGTCTGTTCTGCATTTATTTCGACCTCAATCTATATTTCACCATCCAACTGAATACTTGGTGGATTGATTCTAACCACATCAGCAACCAGCTTTTGAGCCACCTGCCAGATCCAGGTGATAAGATTGTCATCCTGCTCAATCTGCCCGAAAACATGGATGGTGCCCCAATGATAGGTGCCCAGCCCGAAAGCCAGTTTAAGGTGATGAAGGAAATTTATACCGATACCATTTATAAGAACCACATTTACGATGCTGCCAGCTACAATATGATTACCGAGAAAGATGGTGCCCATACGATGGTGATTAATGATAGTGTGCTACATGTAACCCTTAACCAGTGGCAAACCTGGTGGTGGTATGAAGGTCATGGAGCAAAAAGCTACGAAACCAAAGACTATAAGCTTAATATGATGGACCCTGGTCATTGGTACGAACTGATCCTAAAGCATCCGGCATCGCAATATATGCTCTTATATCAGGTAGGCGATGTGTGGAAGCAGGTAGATTGGAAGCGGGTAAATGAGGACCAGTATTAATTGCTGATTTTATAAAACGAGTGGGGTGTCCCTATAAATATCCATTAATGGTAACTCTGTTGCAACCGATGTAAGTGCCAAAGATTCGTTTCTGTCTGTTATGATTTTCAATTCCCAGGTTCCGCTTTCAGTTTTTCGCCATGCCTCTATAAGTAATTCGTCAGGCGAAACCAGGATATATTCTTGTAATGAGGGTATAGCCTTATATAATTCAAACTTTTGGCCCCTGTCGTAAGCCTTGGTAGATGGCGACAATACCTCAAATATGATGATAGGATTTAGGTTGTTCATCCCATCATTATTACGTGTTTTAAGTTCACCACAAAAAACAGAAACATCTGGGTAGGTGAAAAGTGTATTTTCTTCAATGTGTATACGTGCATCACTGCCATAAGGACGGCATGATTTTCCAGTAAATTTAATTGACAGTGATGTTATAATATTGATAGTTACAATATTATGCAATTGTTTTGTTCCAGCCATTAAGAAAACCTCACCCTTATAGTATTCGTGTTTCTCATCCGAAAAATCCTCTATCTCCAGATATTCCTCAATGGTTAATCTTTGCTTATAAAATGCTATGGCAGGTTCCTTTAGTTCCATAATGCAAAAATAAGGAGATTTTGTTATATGGATATGAGTTGGCTAACTATTTTTTGAAATTGCTTGGTTCAGCCCCTCCCACCAAAATCCCTCCTACTTAAAATAAGAAATTTATCTTTGAAATCAATATGCCAAACAACCATTTTACAATAACTCGTAATCGCATCATAATAATGGTGTGTATGGTTTATATGTGTATCTGCACAAAACTACCTGCCCAGGAAATTTATCCCTATAAAAACCCTAAACTGCCAATTGAAGCACGGGTAAAGGATTTGTTGGGCCGAATGACCCCAAATGAAAAATTCAGGCAACTCTTTATGGTGCCCGGCGACCTGGGCGATAGTGTGGAACTTTATAGGGATGGGCTATTCGGTTTCCAGGTAAGTACGGTTGCTACTAGCAATACTGCAGCAGCACAAATGTTGGACTATAACCCAGGCAAAAGAGCCAATCAAGCCATTGAAAAGGTAAATAGTATCCAAAAGTACTTTGTAGAGAATTCCAGATTAGGCATACCTATTATTGTATTTGATGAGGCACTACATGGCCTGGTTCGCACAGGGGCTACTGCCTTCCCCCAGTCTATTGCGCTTGCTGCCACATGGGATACGGGCTTGATGCATGATGTCGCTAAGGCCATTGCGCTGGAATGCCGCCAAAGGGGCATCCGGCAAACACTCTCCCCGGTAATCAATCTGGCCACAGATGTAAGGTGGGGAAGGGTAGAGGAGACCTATGGTGAGGATCCAGTTTTAAGTGCGGCAATGGGAGTGGCCTATGTAAGTGCTTTTGAACAATTAGGTATCATCACCACCCCAAAACATTTTGTAGTCAATCATGGAGATGGTGGCAGGGATAGTTACCCGGTTGACCTGAACGAGCGGATACTTGAGGAGACTTATTTTGTGCCATTTAAGGCATGCATAAAGCAAGGTGGGGCAAGAAGTATCATGACCGCATACAACTCTCTAAATGGCCGCCAATGCTCTGCTAACGATTGGTTGCTCAACGAAAAACTAAAGAAACAATGGGGCTTTAAGGGTTTTGTAATATCAGATGCTGGTGCAGTGGGTGGGGCTAATGTACTTCATTTTACTGCCACAGGTTATGAGGATGCTGGTAAGCAATCTATTGAAAATGGGCTGGATGTAATTTTCCAAACCGATATTGCTCATGAAAAATTGTTTAATCAGCCATTCCTTAATGGTCACGTAAGTACTGCAAAAATAGATAGTGCTGTTGCGAGAGTTTTGAGGGTAAAATTTGAATTAGGACTGTTTGAGCATCCCTATGTAAATCAGATAAGGACTGATGATACTACCCAAACTAAGGCACACCATCAATTGGCTTATAAGGCAGCTATAAAGTCATTTGTATTGCTGAAAAACGATACCCAAAATGTATTGCCCCTTACTTCAAAAGCTAGGAAAATAACTCTTATTGGCCCTGACGCTGTTGAGGCAAGATTGGGAGGGTATAGCGGCCCCGGGAATAATAAAGTTAGTTTGCTCGATGCCTTGCAGAGAAAAGTAGGTAAAGATAAAACGGTGCAATACTCACCCGGTTGTGGCAGGGATTATAAGCCCTATGAAGTAATTGGAGATAAGTATTTGGCGTTTTATATTCATGGTCATTTCTCACCTGGGCTTATTGGGGAGTATTTTAATAATCTCACTTTTGCTGGCAAACCTATACTGAGGCGGGTTGACCCTAAAATAGATTTCCAGTGGACGTTATTCTCGCCTCACCCTGATATCAATTATGATTATTTTTCTTGCCGTTGGTCGGGGTTTATAAAATCACCCAAAACCGGGTCTTTCAAAATTGGGATAGAAGGTAATGATGGGTATAAATTATACATCAACGAGCAATTGTTACTCAATACCTGGGACAAACAATCGTATACTACCACCCTTGGTGATTTCTATTTTGAAAAGGATAAAGAATATTCCCTCAAAATAGAGTATAAAGAACCATCGGGTAATTCACGGTTTAAGCTGGTTTGGAATGCTACTACCCAAAATGATTATGAGCAAAAAATAGATAGTGCGGTAAAGTTAGCCGCCCAAAGTGATGTAATAATTGTTGCAGCAGGTATTAATGAGGGCGAATTCCAGGATAGAAGTAAACTGAACCTACCTGGTAGGCAGGAGGAAATGATCCAAAGGTTGGCAGCAACAGGCAAGCCAATTGTAGTACTTTTATTTGGTGGTAGTGCGGTTACTATGACCAATTGGCTGGATAAGGTAAATGCAGTGCTTGACGTTTGGTATCCTGGGGAGGCAGGCGGTGATGCTATAGCCGATGTACTATTGGGTAAAGCCAGTCCATCGGGTAAGTTGCCTATTACCTTCCCCATCAGCGAAGGACAATTGCCACTAACCTACAACCATAAACCTACAGGTAGGGGCGATGATTATAATGATGGCAGCGGCCAGCCCTTGTTTCCTTTCGGGTATGGGCTGAGCTATACCCATTTTGAATATGGAAAACCTACAATTTCGAAACGGAAAATTCACGCTAGTGATTCAGTTAAAATATCCTTTACCCTTAAAAACGTTGGCCAATATGATGGTGACGAAGTAGTGCAACTGTACATCAGGGACGAACTAGCCTCAGTGGTAAGGCCGGTAAAGGAGTTGAAAGCTTTCCAGCGGGTACATCTGAAAGCTGGAAAAGAAAAAACGGTGACCTTCTACATTACCCCAGATATGTTACAAATGTATAATGAGCAAATGCAACAGGTGATTGAGCCAGGAACATTCAAGATAATGATCGGTAGTTCCAGCAAGGATATTAGGTTGCGAGAGATAATAGAGGTAGTGGCTAATTGATGTCTTGATTAAAGATGTGCCTATTAATCGAAACCAGCCCAGGCTGACACTATTAAGATTTAGTAGAAGAGCTATTCTTCCACCATAAAAAAACTACAGTGCCCATAATGATGAGAGGTAGGAACGCAAGGTAGATAATGCCTCCATTAAGCCCTTTAGCACTTTTATCGCCCATACCTGCTGCCGCCTGTGTGCATACACTACAACCCTGGCCCTGAACCAAAGTACCCGCTGCGCAAAGCAGAAATAAAACCAAAAATATTTTCTTCATTCTGTTGGCAATGATTAATTATCCGGATGCAATTTACGAAAGCTACAGAAGATAACCTTGTCTTGATTATTTATTCTTCAATTTTATGGACTATTCCCCTGAAATACTAGAGTCTGTTTCTGATAACTTCGTCCTGAAAAAATCCATCTGACTTTTATTAATTTTCACTTTTGTATTTGCAATGAAAATTTCCCCCGCAGGCCTTTTTTGAATTTTTACTTTTGACTTTTAAAGGTGCGGCAAATAATACGGGCTTATCATCAGATAAACGATTACCCCGGTCACACTTACATAAAGCCATAAAGGCCAGGTATAGCGGGCCAGTTTTCGGTGTGCAGCATATTCACCTGTCAATGCCCTATATGCTGTATAAAGGATAAAAGGAAGAATACAGGTAGCCAGTAGTATATGCGTGATTAGGATGAAGAAATACACCATCCTCAATGGGCCTGTACCGCCATATTTGGTTTCTTCAGCCAATAGGTGGTGGCCAATATAAGATACCAAAAACAGCACCGATAGCACTATAGCTACCATCATCAGTGTTTTATGAAGCTTGAAGTTTTTGCCCTTCACAGCTATTAATGCCCAAACCAACAATACAGATACCGTTCCATTAATAATGCCATTAAACATGGCAAGTAGATGAACATTAAAACCCAGATTAAGCCCGGTAAAAAACTTTACATTGGTTAAGAAAGCTACAGCCACAAATACAATTAGAGATACAGTCCAAATTAGTATATTGGCTTGTTTGTCATTTTTTTTAAGTGCCGGAGTGAGCATTTTTTTTAAGTTAAAAGTTTAAATTCAAAAATTAAAACCAAATCGTTTTTCTGGTTCAGTGTTAATACTGAAGGGAGGATCAATTTGTAGCAAAATTATTAGGATAATTGACAATCTCTTATAGGTTGTTGTTATCTAGTAACAGCTATTTACTATCTACTATTAAAAACTACCATCTACAACATATGTCTATCTACTTTCTACTCTAGCAGAGCTACTTCTCAAGCGTCAGCAACACAATATCATCAGCACATTTCCTTATTTCAGCAGTGTCAAGACCAGAATAGTAACCCCTTACACCTCTATTGGCATCAAGAAGCACAATCTTCTCAGTGTGTATAAAGTCTTCTGCACCACCATCACCAGGGCCTACCTCAAGGTGCAGCTCATTACGTGCATAATTATAAATAGCCTTCTTATCGCCCGTCAGGAACCACCAATGGTCATGGTTGGCATTATATCGGTCAGCATAAGCCCTTAGTGCCTGGAAGGTATCACGCCCAGGGTCTACGGTAATAGAAATAAACTGAATAGCAGTATCCAGGTTACTTTCCATTTTAGGATTTTTCCTGAAAGCTCTTTGTAGCATGCTTACATCACCTGTAAGTTTTGGGCAAATAATAGGGCAGGTAGTGAAGAAGAAATTAACTACCAATATTTTACCTTTTAGTGTGCCATTCAAGGAAATATGGTCACCGAGTTGATTAATCAGATTAAGGTCAGCCACTTTATGGCAAATGGAATCATCTACTTCCTTGCCTTTCCTCATTTTACGGCCTATACTATCTACCCAATAATGCTTGGGCATATGTATTTTATCCTTAGATAGCGCCTTGGTCACTATATAAAAAGAAAGCGGCACCAAAAAGGCCACCGCTATTCCTTTAATAAATCCTTTATTAGAATTCTTTTCACTCATTATTTTGTAGCGTGTACTGCTGTTGTATGCCTTACTGAAGATTCATTATTCATCCTTAACCAGAAACCACCATCGGCAAGGAAAGCGATAATGAACCATACAAATAATACTAGTGGAATTAATACGGTAACAATAAATCCTTTTATTTCATCACCAAGGTGCATGAACACAGAAACAATATATCCTGCTTTCAATACAGTCAATGCAAGGAAGAAGAAGTTAACCAGGCCTTTCGACATACTATGGCTTAGCTTCATACCCATTACTACTTCTACCAAAGTAATAGCCAATAATATCCAGAATATTTTCCAGATTCTTTTTACCTGAGCCTTACTCTCGTCAGAGTTTACATCATGATGATGAGACATAACTCCTGAGTATAATTTTGATTGGTCACCTTCGTAAAGGTGCTGTATGCTATTGTTATTTGAATGAGATGACATTTTATTATGTTATTAGTGTTGGTTGCGAATTAATTTGATTTGCTGATTATCACCAAAATGACGACCAGTACTTATTACCCAAAAGGGAACTTTTGAATTTTTACTTTTGAATTTTTAATTATAACAAGTAAAAACAAGTAAAAACGAATACCCATACAAGATCTACGAAGTGCCAGTAAAGACCAATCTTCTCAACCATTTCGTAATGGCCCCTGCGCTCATAAACACCATTTACGGTATTTACAAGAATAAGGATATTAAAGATAACACCTGAAGTTACGTGACCACCGTGGAAACCAGTGATAGTGAAGAAGTAGTTGAAGAAGCTATGGGTACTCTGCATAGCAACAAGTGGTTGGTTTTTTACAATATCCATTACCTCAGCACTATGAGGATTGAAGAACCCAGCGAATGGATGGCTAGGGTCAATCTGGGTAAAAGCACCCCAAAGTCCACCACACTCACCATTAAGATGCGTCCACTCCCATACCTGACAAGCAAGGAAGCAAATACCACCTATAATAGTCCATAATAACCACTTCGCAACATTCTTTTTGTCGCCATAATGGCCAGCATGCACAGCAAGTACCATGGTTACCGAACTCATAATGAGGATGAAGGTCATCAAGCTCACAAATAATAGAGGGAGATTATCGCCCAGGAAAGGGAATGCCCTGAATACCTGGTTGGCATCTGGCCAAACGGAGCTGAAAAACCTTGTGGTTCCGTAAGCAATCAGGAATGCGCCAAAGGTTAGGGCATCTGAAAGAAGGAAGAACCAGGTCATCATTTTGCCATAGCTCACATTGAATGGCGATCGTCCGCCGCCCCATAAGTCTAATTTCGGTTCTGCTGTTACTACTGTTGTTTGTGACATATTAGTGTATGTAAGTGTTTTCCGATTTTCATCGGATTTTAATCCGTGTGCGAATTTCTAAATAATTTTATTGATTTACTAGGAAGAATACAAATAAATATAACCACAATACGTCAACGAAGTGCCAATACGTAGTTGTAATCTCCAAAGCAGTTGTACTATATGTTTTAATATTGACCCTAAAGGTGCGAAAAAATACAATAACTAATGCAACAATTCCACTAAAAAGATGTAAAAGATGCATTCCGGCTATTATATATAGAAAAGATTCACTAGGATTTCCGTCTACTCGCACAGTTGTAAACTCATTGAGCAATTTTCCGTTTATCTTTATTTGCTGCAATTGGTGGTATAATTGGTAAAATCCTCCGAACTGCAACAGGCCAAAAATAATACCTAATACAAGTGTTGCCCCAATGAGCATCTTATATTTAGGCATTTCACGTTTTTTATACGCCATCAGCCCCATGTGCATAGTAATACTACTTAAAACAATGGCAACGGTAGAATAGGTGAATACATTGGGTAGCTTATAGTAGCGCCAGTTATCCTGAGCCTGGCGAACCATGTATCCACTGGTTAAGCCGGCAAAGGCCATACTCATACTGGCCATAGCTAGCCACATCATGAATTTTTGTGGATGTATTTTCCTCTTTTCTTTTGTTGATTCCGCTGAAATCGCCATAATTATATATTTAACCCTTCATAAAACCAGGATCGAATTAGCACTTAAATATTCGCTCCTGCTTTACTTACTCCAATTTCTTAAACCTTATCTAATACCAAAGCCAATAAAATGGTTGGTAAATAAATAAATGATGCAAACATTACCCTACGTGCCGATTTATGGTCGTTCTTGATATAGAATGCTACTGATGCGGCAAAATACATTAGCCCACATAGAACGCAAACTATCATTCCAATAACTCCTGTTAGCCCCACTGTATGCATATAGGGTACTGTAGCCATAGGTATTAATACCAGGCTATAAATCATGCATTGTAAACCTGTGAACCTCGTTTCCTTTTCACGGGTAGGCAGCATTTTTATTCCGGCAGCTGAATAATCATCAAATGCCACATAGGCAATAGCCCAAAAATGGGGGAATTGCCAAAAAAATTGAAGGGCAAATAATACCCAGCCACCAATACTTAACTCACCAGTAGCAGCTACCCAACCTATCAATGGTGGTAAAGCACCAGGTATAGCGCCTATTAAAACAGCAATCGGGTGCACCTTCTTCATTGGTGTATAGGCAAATGCATACAACAATAAAGACATGAAACTTAAAATTCCTGAAAGTGGATTGAAATAATAACTTAGTAATAAGGCACCACTTATGCCGGTAAGTAGGGCAAATACCCAGGCTTCATAATGATGCATTCTGCCTTCTGGCATAGGTCTGTTACGGGTGCGCTTCATCAAACTATCGCTTTCTCGCTCCAGTATTTGATTAATGGTATTAGCACCACCAGTTACCAGCATACCACCTGCAAATAAGGTGATAATGTGCCGCCAGGTATCCATACTATTCCAAATGAAATGAATATTTGGAGCCATCAGGTAGCCAATAACACTGCTGAAAACTACCATTCCACTCAAGTTAGGTTTTAGTAACTGGTTATAGTCCCTCACCCTCCCAAGTGCCGCTAAATGCCACTTTGCCCTCATTGGCTCTTGCCGCAACATCATTTAATAAATAGTAATAAATAGATTAGGGTGCAAAAGTACAATAATTATTCACTCACAGGCCATCATTTATGCACATCATGGGTATTGGCCTGTCTATAGTCATATATTGGTCTCTGATTTTGGTATATTATCCATCGATTTTAGGAACGAAATATCATTGTACTGCTAGGACGCATTGTTCCGTGATGTTCCGAAGTGAAATCAGGAACTGCAAATCAAACTCCTTCTTAGAAGGCATTCATCTTCCCCAAGCCCAAACAAGCAGCCCAAGCACCACAAAGCACAATGCCATGATACGAAAAACGATGTAAAGTTTTTTTAGGATAACACTCCAGTAAATTTGATATTTAAATTTAACTTAGCACCACAATGAAAAAATCCTTCCTCCTCATTCTAGCTATTATTTGTCTCTCTTCAACAATAGATGCACAAACACGTTACAGAGCCGCCATTTCAGGGCAGATAGTAGATGCCCAAAACAATCCGATACCTGGTGCCAAAATAAGAATCAGTAATAATTGGATGGTGGAAGAAATCATGTCTGACCATGAAGGGCAGTTTTTTTCACATTTATTGGATGAAGGCGGTTATTGGGTAGATGTACTGACTGATGGCAAGTGTAAAAAATCAAGGCGCATTATAATTTCACCTACCGATAGGGTAAAGTGGTACTATAATTTCAGGGTCTACGAAAATGCAGCATCAGTTCACCACGAAGACCGTGATCCTTATTTCAGGCCCTATTCTCAAAAGGTAAAAGATCAGCCTGTAAAATGGAACTACATTTCGGGGCCCAATGGCCCTTCATTTTGGGTAAATAAAGGGAATAAAACTAGTTCTAGCCTATCTACTGATTCATTAAAGTCTATAAAAAGATAACCGTAGTAGATTGTTAAATCCCCCTTAGTTTCCCCTATAATAATATGAACCAGAGGTATTACTTTTACCACTCTAATTTTCTGGTTTATGCGCACAACAATATGGCTGTTTATTGCCCTGTTTTCATGTCAGGTCACCCTGGCACAAGGTTCAAAGCAAATTACACTTGATGATCTTTGGAAAAACTATACTTTCCGTGTAAAGGATGTACCGGGTTTTAATGGCATGAACGATGGTAAACACTATACCCAGATAGATAGGGAAGGTGGCTATACTTATATTAATGTATACGACCTCGAAACCGGTAAAAAAGAAAAGACTCTTTTTGACAATAGCACTAATAAATTTGGTTTTGCGGAATTAGCCATTGATGGCTACACCTTCAGCAAGGATGAAACTAAAATGCTTTTACTTACCGAAAGTGAAAACATATACAGGCGTTCGGTATTACAGCGTGTTTATATTTTCGATATTGCCGCTGGTACTATAAAGCTATTGGATTATGACAAAGTACTACACGCTACTTTTTCATCAGATGCTACAAAGGTTGCCTTTGTGAAAAAAGATAATCTCTATTACAAAGACCTTACAAAGGATATGTTAGTGCCGGTTGCTACCGACGGCGAAAAGAACAAAATTAGAAATGGTAATTGCGACTGGGTTTACGAGGAAGAGTTTTCCTTTACCCGTGCATTTGAGTGGTCTAAAAATGGCGATTACCTGGCTTATTACCGCTTTGACGAGAGTAATGTTCCTGAGTACACTATGGCCAAATACACAAGCCTTTACCCTGAACAGTATAGCTACAAATACCCTAAAGCTGGTGAGCGTAACTCTATTGTACAGATTAAAATCTATGATTTGGCTAAGAAAACTACAGTTCAAGCCAATATTGGTACCGAAACCGACCAGTACATTCCACGTATAAAATGGACTGAAAACAATACCAAACTATCCATTTTTAGGTTGAATAGGTTACAAAATAAACTCGACCTCCTTTTGGCTAATGCCGCAGATGGTAATACCAAATCAATCTACACTGAGAAAAACAAAAGGTACATAAATATCGATGATGATATCACCTACCTGCCAAATGGCCACAGCATGATAATGCGTAGTGAAAGAAGCGGTTATAGCCACCTGTTCTATTGGGATTGGAAGGACGAACAGTTGACCGACCTTACATCAGGTCATTATGACGTAGATGCACTTTTGGGCGTAGATATCGACCATAAATTGGTCTATTATTCTTCTGCTGAAACCTCACCGGTTGAGCGCCAATTGTATGTTGTTAACATGCAGGGGACTGGTAAAAGATGCCTCACCCCAGCAAGTGGAATGCACAGCATTACCCCATGCAAGGGCAATAATTATTTTCTGGATAGGTATTCGGCAATTAAAAAAGTACCAGTATATAATTTAATCGATGCGAAAGGAAAGGTTATCCGCACACTGGAAAACAATACAGCCCTTGAGAATCTAATGAAGGAGTATGAATTGGGTGATATTAAATTGATGAAAATTGAGGGTGCAGAAACATCTCTAAATACCTGGATGATAACACCGCCGAATTTTGATAAAACAAAGAAATACCCTGTATTGATGTACCAGTATAGTGGTCCGGGGTCACAGCAGGTTACAGATAATTTTCCTGCGGGTAATTATTTCTGGCACCAGATGCTTGCAGAGAAAGGTTATATAATTGTTTGTGTTGATGGTACTGGTACAGGGGCAAGGGGAGAGGAATTCCGTAAAAAAACCTACCTGGAATTGGGTAAGCTGGAGAGCGATGACCAGATTGCGGTAGCCAAAAACCTAGGGAAACTTCCTTATGTTGACAAGAACCGAATTGGAATTTGGGGTTGGAGTTATGGAGGATTTATGAGTGCCACTTGCATTCTTAAGGGTAACGATGTATTTAAGGCAGCAATCGCAGTAGCACCGGTTACAAACTGGCGTTATTACGACAATATTTATACCGAGCGCTACATGCGTACCCCCCAGGAAAATCAAAAAGGTTACGATGAAAACGCACCTGAGAAAATGGCTGATAAGCTAAAAGGTAAATTCCTGATGATACATGGCACTGCTGATGATAATGTACACTTTCAGAATGCAGCAATGCTCACCACATCGCTAATTAAGGCCAATAAGGAATTTGAAAGTGAGTATTATCCGGACAAAGCACATGGCATCAGTGGTGGTAATACCCGCCTGCACTTATATAATAGAATGACTGAATTTATCCTGAAGAATCTTTAATAATGATTTTAGTCATCTTTATTTTGAAATTCTATTCTTGATGACATGGAAAATGTAGACAAAATGTAGTTATGGAGTCATTCAGGCAAACAGATGCAAACGGCGAATACAGCATATTTGATGAGGTAAAACCACCATTGCATTTATACCCCAAGTATACTATCTATTGGCTCTCTATATTATTTGGCTCCCTTTTTGGTTCCATATTGATGGCCTTGAACTTCAAAAAGACTGAAGAGAAAAAAGGTGTGGTACCCGTAATTATATTCGGGATCATAGTTATGATACTACATATAACTACCAGGCAATTAATCAATAACAAAAGCCTAATATTTTCATTGGTATTCAATATTACAGGTGCCAAGATATTAAAGGATGTATTTTGGAGAAAATATTTAGGTGACAATATCACCTATAATGACCGGTCTGCATTAATTCCAGTAATAATTGTAATTGTAATAGGCATTGTCTTGTCCTTTTTTATTTATCTGTTAGGCAGTCTTAAATTTTAGGGGGCAATTCACTACTTGCAGTATAATTAAGCAGAAAAAAAGGAGCAATAGTATATTGAAAACTATTTGCTCCTCAAATATTTTGAAGGAATAAAACTACATTGAATAATTCACCCCAAGCACTAAGCCATAGCTGTAATTAAGCACGGTTTTAGTGTATTGCAGGAACGAATTATAAGTACCCGGTGTAGAAGTAAATTGGGTAGTAGCTGCCTTATTATTAATAAATGATTCTGTAAGTACATAGAATCCACCTTTTATGGTGATGTGCTTATTGTAATAATAGTGCATTGCAGCCTGTAGCGAACCATCAATTGTCATGTTCTTATAATTGATGGTCGATGTTTTAGATACTTTATTATTCAATCCTATTGAGTAACCCAAACTTTGCAACGTATTGAAATAAGCATTTACATCGCCACCTGGATTGTTGATTAGGTATTGGGCCCTTGTATAAAGTATATCAGTAGAGCCAGGTATAGGGGAATTGTCATAACTATAAATATTGGCTGTGCCATTATTGGTTATTTTATAAATAGCTTCATAGTCAAATGAGCCAGTAGCTGTTGATTTCGCTTGCATCATCATACCAATTAAAACACCGCCATCCAAAGTGAATGTGAAGCTTTCTGAGATTGGCTTTTTATACCTGATAAAAACAGGAATAGAGATATTGGTATTGGTAATTGATTCATTTATAGCGGATGTTGACGATACTGATTGCCTGAAAACATGGCTTTCGAAATCCAAAGCCATAAATTCATTATGGAAGGTATCCATTTGCATACTTGAAAATTGGGTCAAATAGGTAATGCCAGTGCCTATTCCAAGGTTTCTTTTCTTATTAAAGTAATAGCCTGCAGTCAGATTAACACCAAACATCATTTTGCCTGTATATTTTACATCACTGGCATAGGTATTTACCGGGCTACTATAAGCGCTATTTATATCTGCAGCACTTAGATTGCCACCCATACCACCCACATAGATATTGCCTTCAAAAAAGAATTTTGGCTGTGGTGTATCTTCCCATCTCAACTGGGCATTAACAACAGTGCCGGTAATTAATGAAATTATGACTAAAAAAAGGATATGCCGCATCTGTTTCTTGCTTTGAATTAATTTTTAGTAAATACTTCTGACCCTATTCTGTTACCATCTTTTTCAGCTATTACCATATAGGTACCAGGTGATAAACCGTCAAGGGTAAGAATACCTTTGTAATTTGTAAAAGTACTGAATTTTGCAATCTTGCCTAGTATGTCTATTACTTTTATCTCAATAGCACCGGCACTTATGTCTTTTTTTAATGTAATGGTAATCTCATTGCCAGCCGGATTTGGATAAATTGCCATTCCCTTTTCTAAACCTACAGTCTGGTTTTGGATGTCTGTTGGTTGGTTATAATAGGTTTTTTGGGTACAGCCATAGTGCCCGGTAATAACCCAATAGTATCTGTTGGTGAAATCAGGGTGCCTTACAATTAGGTTTTGATTGATTTCACCAGGTAATAGTACCGAGTCGAGCGTCAATGCATCATCATATCCCCACTGGTAAAAATCAGTGGTATTATCAGTACACAATAACTCAGGTAATTGGTAAAATACTTGGGTAGGTATAGATGAATACGAACTAATAGAATAGCGTAGTGTATCGGCCTTGTAGCAGGTTGTACCTGCGGTGCCGGTAGCTAATATTACCATACTGTTTCCTGGTGTATTGAAGTTAATCAGGCAGTTTTGGTGATCGGGCGAGGTGGCATAAATTTCTGCATTCACAGCACTCCAGTTATAGGTTAGGCCAGCAAGTGGACTAGTAAGTGCGCCGAAATTCTGGAATTGGGTATTGTTACAAAGTGGGTTTGCAGGGTAGGTGCTAATCTGTTCAGCCACAGGGGTTTGTTGCACAAATATGGCAAACCTTGCAATGTCTGTACCACAAATATTTGTCACCCTGTAGAAGATAGAGTCTGTTCCGGTTGCAATTCCATTTACCAACCCTGTAGGGCTTATAGTTGCAATTGATGGGAAGTTTGAACTCCATGTGCCACCGGGAATTGCATCGTTAAGTTGTATTGAGGAGCCAGTACAGACTGTATGACTACCCACTATCACCCCAGCATAAGGTAGTGGATTTACTGTAACCACGTGGGTAGCAGTGCCACAAGTATTCGCAACCACATAAGAAATGGTAACTATACCCTGGGTTATGCCGGTAACCAACCCTGAAGAGTTGACGATAGCATAGGTGGTATTACCAGATGTCCAAGTACCAAAAGGGATACCATCAGTAAGTACAATCGCCTGCCCTGCACATACCATATCCGGACCACTGATTGGGGTAATTACAGGTAGTACTGTAACTGTAATTATTGCCTGGCAATCAGCACCTGTAGAGTAGGTAATTATTGTGGTTCCGGCCGATACTCCTGTTAATGAACCCGTTGTACCTATTCTGGCTATAAGGGTATCCGCGGATGTCCAATTTCCTCCGGCTACTGAATCTGAAAGTGGGGTAGAATCACCGGCACATACCGTGGTAATACCTGTTATTATTGATGGTCTTGGGGTTACCAATATATCTTCAAATGCAAAGCAGCCTGTATTAATAGTATAGGTAACACTAATTGTTCCAGCTGATATTCCAGTAACAAGCCCGGTTGAGTCCATTGTGGCTACTGTAGCCGAACCTGTATTGCTCCAGGTTCCACCAAGGGTTGAATCGGTTAATGCCGTGGTAGTGCCAGTACAAACACTTGGGACACCTGTTATTGGTAATGGAGCTAAAATGACTGTAACCGATTTCGTTTTTGTGCATCCATTGGCAGATGTATAAGTGATAACCGTTGTGCCTGAATGAATACCAGTAATAATACCTGTTAAAGTATCAGCCTGGGCAATTGCTGTATCATTGCTTGTCCAGCTGCCGCCACCCAGTGTGTCACTCAAGGTAATTGTGGTTCTTTCACAAACATTCGATGGTCCGGTTATCACGGAAGGTAATGGGTAAATACTAAATACAGTACTTGTAAGGCAACCTGTTGCCAACCTATAAGTGATAATAGATGTTCCTACCGCTAACCCTGTAACCACTCCTGAAGAACTTATGGTGGCAAAAGAAGTCGTCCCCGCATTATTCCAGGTGCCTGATGGCGTACCGTCAGATAATGAAGTGGAAAAACCTAAACAAACGCCTGCCGGGCCGGTAATTAGTGCCGGTAATGGATTAATCCTAACCAGGGTATCACGGATACATCCGGTTGGTAGGGTATAAGTAATAATTGTTGTTCCTGCTACCAGGGCAGTAACCAGGCCTGATGTAGGGTCAACCACAGCTTCAAAACTGGCACTACTCCATGTTCCACCTGTTGATGCATCACTCAATGTAGTTGTGTCCGCCTGGCATAATGTCGTATTACCTGTTATGCGTGCGGGTAATGGATTAACCAGTATAGTTGATGTTGTATAGCAACCCGTAGCTAATTTGTAAGTGATGATACCGGTTCCGGCCACAATCCCTGTTATATTACCACTCGTAACACCTACAGATAAATTGGTAGATGAAGTACTCCATGTTCCGCCAACTACTGCATTGGTATCTGTAATAGTTGAGCCAATACAAACCGCAGATGCACCCATAATAGAAGGAGGAAGAGGGTTTGTGGTCAATACACTTGTTGTAATACACCCAAATACAGAGGTATAAGTTATAATACTGGTACCCGCACTAACTCCTGTTGCTACACCACTACTTGTTCCGATTGTAGCAGTAATGCCGGAGGTACTCCAGGTGCCACCACTGGTTGCTGACCCTAGCGTAGTAGTAGCGCCTATACATACCTGTAGTGTACCTGTAATAGCAGCAGGTATTGGATTTACAGTAAATGTGCTGCTTATTGAACAGCCACTTGGTAAAGTATAGGTAATAGACAAAGTACCTGCCAAAATGCCTGTGACAATACCTGTTCCTGTACCTATTGTGGCAATTGAGGATGCGCTACCATTACTCCATCTACCACCTGTACTGGCATCAGCTAATGTGGTGGTCCTTCCTACACACACGTTATTACTGCCCGTTATTATTGCTGGCAAAGGATTTACTGTAAATGGATAAGTACCTATGCATCCATTGGCAATGGTATAACTTATAATTGCTGTCCCGGCTGATATGCCTGAAACAATACCAGAAGTAGAGCCTATTGATACTGCAGTGCCGGAATTACTCCAGGTACCACCCGTAGTT
>CANGSR010000011.1 GCA_947456055.1 Chitinophagaceae bacterium | reverse complement strand
TAAAGAAGGATAAGGTCACTAATACAAAATATATTAGTGTCCTTATCCTATAATTGTATGAAGAATTATTCATTGCCAGCTTGATATTTGAATGATAGTATTTTATTCTCCGCGTTTGGCCTGGCGTTTAGCCATTCTTTTAAGTTTACCATGGCTTAACCATTGATTTCTTGGTTTGCCTTGTAATGCACTATTTACATCGAGCAAGCGGGGTTGAAGCATTTTGAGGTTGCCTGTTGGTATATCAATCAGCAAACCAGAACCAGCTCCAAATATTATATCCAAAAATATCAGGTTTTTGCTAGCCTTTGGTTTTAATTCAACTGTAGCACGTTTGTTGAGTGAGGGGGAGTATAGTTCAATGGTTGTTTTATGTTTAGCAGGTAGCTTTACTGCTGAAGTGTAATAGGTGGTACTAACTGAGCCACCTATGCTTTCTGAGGCAGCGAATACCTCACTTGTAATTTCCAGTTTTTTTCCCTGGCAGGATACCTCTATGTCTTGAGGAGCTTGCATTAGTGAAACTGTAGATTTACCATGGGTTAGGGCACTTTGTAAGGTGCCAAAGCAGCAGCTATTGAGCAGGATAGTCAATAAACCCAGAGATGCAATTGTAGTTAGTTTCTTCATGTTTGAATTGTTTTAATTGTTTGTTAAGTAATGAATTCGTTATTAATACGGTGACAAAACTAGTGGTAGAAGAAGGGCGTGTCAATTACACCTTAGTAGTATTTATGGAGGAAGGATCAGGCGGATATAAATAGTAATGGCCCGTAGATTAGACCGGGCCACATCAATAGAAGGGTATCCGGAATAAACCAGGCCATTAATGATAAAATAGATGTGTTGTTATTTGCCGGGTGGAAAGACTTTATTTAAAGCATCCGTTCTGGAATTAACTTTGAGCTTATCGTAGATGTTGTGAATGTGTTTACGGACAGTTTCTATATTGATAAACAGCAGGCTTGCAATTTCTTTATACCGGTAGCCTTTTGACAAATACTGTAGTATTTCCTGCTCCCTGATGGAGAGCTTCTCTAATTCAGTATTCTTTTTTTCTTTTTCAACCTGGTGGAAAAAGTTAATCACCTTGCGGGCTATCTGGCTGCTCATGGGTGAGCCCCCATTGTAAACATCGGTTATTGCTTCAATTATTTTGGAAGGGGGCGATGATTTAGTAATATAACCTGTAGCACCAGCCTGGAGAGACATGAAGATATTGTCGGAATCTTCAAGCGAGGTGCACATGATAAAGTGCATAGACGGTAATTGAGCCTTAGATTGCCTTACTGTTTCTATGCCTGATATTCCTGATTGCAGGTGGATATCTACCAGAACCACATCGGGCAAGAGTAGGGGTAATTGAATAAGTGCTTCTTCACCATTTTCAAAAGTGGCAATACACTCGTAACCTAATGAACCATTAACCAGAATGGCCAACATGTTCTGGGTATCGTACTGGTCTTCAATTACGGCTACTTTAATATTCATTCTATAGAATTGGAATACCAGTAAAAGTACTTAAAGCAAGGTGGCATACAATTACACTTTAGTGGTATTTTTAGGGTTAGCCAATTTGTTAATTGATATGGGTAATTTGGTTTAGATGCCATGTCCAATGCGAAAATCCAGGGTAAACTTAGTGGCGATTGAGTCCATAGGTTGCAATAGAATGCGAGGTGGATTTGTTTTTATTTAATAAGTTTCATATTAGATTGCCAAAAGTTTTTTATTCAGCTTTTGCATGGCGGCGAAAAACTAGTTATATGTACAAAAAAAGTGCAGAATACCTCAGTATTCTGCACACAATATAATGAAATAATCTACAAAAGAGTAATTGGTATAATTAGAACTCAGCGTTTTTAGGAGTACGTGGGAAAGGTATTACATCACGGATATTGGTCATGCCGGTAACGAATAATACCAAACGCTCGAAGCCTAGGCCGAAACCTGCATGGGGTACTGTACCGAATTTCCGTGTATCGAGGTACCAGTACATCTCGTCGGTAGGGATATGCATTTCGTTCATCCTTTGGGTAAGCTTGTCCAGCCTTTCTTCCCTTTGAGAGCCGCCTACCAGTTCTCCAATACCCGGAACCAGTATATCCATAGCTGCTACGGTTTTGCCATCATCGTTTTGGCGCATGTAGAATGCCTTGATATCCTTAGGATAGCCTGTAACGATCACCGGTTTTTTATAGTGTTTCTCTACCAGGTAACGCTCGTGTTCACTTTGCATATCTATGCCCCACTTCACATCATATTGGAATTTCTTCTTCTTGTAATGTGGGGAGTTTAATAGCACTTCAATGGCCTCGGTATAAGTAATTCTATCGAATGAGTTATTGAGTACAAATTCAAGCTTTTCAACCAGTCCCATTTCGCTGCGCTCATTCATTGGTTTTTGTTTTTCTTCATCCACTAGTCGAGTGGCCAAAAACTCAATGTCTTCACGGTTATGCTCCAGGGCATAGGCGATTACATACTTAATAAAGTCCTCGGCGAGGTCCATATTATCTACTATGTCGTTGAAGGCAACTTCGGGTTCTATCATCCAGAATTCGGCCAGGTGGCGTGCTGTATTAGAATTTTCGGCCCTGAAGGTCGGTCCGAAAGTATATACTTCGCTAAAAGCCATTGCTCCTAATTCGGCCTCCAACTGACCACTTACGGTAAGATTAGTGCAGCGGCCAAAGAAGTCTTCCTTATAGTTTACCTCGCCATCTTCATTGCGGGGAGGATTATTAATAGGTAGGGTGGTAACGCAGAACATTTCACCAGCACCCTCGGCGTCTGAAGCAGTAACGATAGGTGTATGCATGTAAACAAATCCACGGTCGTTGTAAAACTTATGGATAGCATAGGCCAGGGTATGGCGCACACGGAATACAGCACCAAATGTATTGGTACGGAAACGCAGGTGAGCAATCTCACGCAGGTATTCCAGACTTGGCTTATTCTTTAATTGTAGTGGGAATTCTTCGGTATTACACAGGCCAAGGATAGTAATTGAGTCTACTTTTATTTCCACTTTCTGGCCCTTGCCTAGTGATGGTATCACAGTGCCATCAATGCTTAATGAAGCACCGGTGGTGATATTTTTCACAATTTCAGGGTCTGTTTCCAGGCTTATTACCGCCTGTATATTGCCCATGCATGAGCCATCGTTAATTGCAATAAACTGATTGTTGCGGAATGACCTAACCCATCCCTTCACATTTACCTGGTAACCGGACTCTTCGTTTTTTAGTATGTCCTTGATTTTTGTGCGTTTCATTGTGCAAAATTAAATTATTTCTGTTGGCTGGTATCTTGCGTGTAAGATAAATAAATGCCTGAATTGGAGTAAGGTTATTCGCTTTATTAATGATTTTTTATTGGTTTATGATAGTCTGGGTTTATTTGCTAAAAAACAAATACTTAATGGCCATTATCATTAAAAAGACACCGAATATCCTTTTGAGTGTGGTTTCATCCATTTTGAGTGCCACTTTACTGCCGAAGTAGCTGCCTGCCACAAAGGCTATACATAATATCCCTGCTACTTTAAAATCTACATGGCCGGCTTTATAATAATTGTAAACCGCAAAAGCGCCTATTGGAGGTAACAACATAGCCAATGATGTGCCCTGTGCCATTTTTTGGCTTACGGCAAATAACAATACCAAGGCAGGTACTATAAGTACTCCGCCTCCTATTCCTACCATACTACTCATCACCCCGGCCATAAGACCAAGGACTAGGAGTGCCATTATTGTTACTGCAGTTAGGTTCAATTTTTTTAAAGTTAAAAGTCAAAAGTTAAAAGTTAAAACGACTTGCAAATTCAAAATTCAAAACGGCTTGCAAATTCAAAATTCAAAAAACCTGAGGAGAGTATTCTTGGTGTTAATGATTTTAGGATACCAACAATCCCATTTATTCTTTTGATCCAAATTTCACTTTGTAGTCGTTAATACTATGTTGCAGGATTTTCTTTGCCAGACGTGCATTTTGGAAATCTTCGACTTTTACTTCTTTATTTTCCAATTTCTTATATTCTTCGAAAAAGTGGCGCAACTCTTCTATGAAGTGCGGTGATAGCTCACTTATGTCATTGTAGTGGGCTACACTCATATCATTGGCACACACGGCGATCAGCTTATCATCTGCCTCACCCTGGTCAAGCATGCGCATCACACCTATTATTTTGGCTTCCACCAGGCATAGGGGTTGCATATCTATTTGCGACAAAACAAGGATATCAAGTGGGTCATTGTCATCGCAATAGGTGCGGGGAATGAAGCCATAATTTGCCGGATAATATACTGCTGAATAGAGTACACGGTCGAGCTTTAGCAGGCCGGTTTCCTTATCTAATTCGTATTTAGCCCTCGAATAGCGGGGGATTTCAATAATTGCATTTACGGTATTTGGTACATTGTCACCATAGCTCACCGAGTGCCAGGGGTTAAATCTATTGGGTTCCATAATAAGTGGCAAAATTACATAGTAAAATGCCAAAAAACAGGAATAATAGTAATTGTGGTAGTATTTTTTGGTTTGTAAGCCATCCTCTTTTTGTGTATTGAGTTCGGGTGAGTTTTCTATTCTAATATTTATGCCCTTTACCCAAGCATTGTCTTTAATTTTACGTCTATTTGGTGGGGAGGTATTATGAGGCAATTTTTAGTAATAATCATTTTTATTTCAGCATTGGCTTTTGCTAAGGTAGTTGATGCGCAGCGCTTGCCTGCGCTTATTCCTTATAGGGATGGTAATAAATGGGGCTATGCCGACAGCAATGGAAAGGTGCAATTAGAACCAAAATGGGATGAGTCTGAGCTTTTTTATAATGGGAGGGCTAGAGTAGTAATTACCAAAAAGGATGAGGATTATGTATGCACAATAGATATCAGCGGGCATTATATTATACCTCCATGGCGACACTGGAATGGGAAAACCTATAATAAATGGGATGCCGACCCTTACTACAGGCCTACCTATAATGCCCGCAGCAAAAAAAAGAACAAGTGGGGAATCATTGATGCTAATAACAGAGAGGTAATTGCCTGCGAGTATGATAAAACTATAGACCCCAAAAGTAAATACCCTACTTCGGGTATATTTAGTTATGATTCTTTGTTGCATACTTATGCTGCCGTAGTAAGTAAGGATGGGAAGTATGGAATTATAGATACAGGGAACAGGGAGCTTCTTCCCTTTAATTACGATGGAATCATATGGCCCCGTATGCCCTATGAATGTCCGCCACTGTATTTTAAAATTGTGATGAAGGGTAAATACGGAATCATAGATACGGCAGGTATGGAAATAGTACCAGCGAAATATGACTATATCAGTATTAGTTGGCGTGAAATAAATAAAGGTTTTCGAATATTAAAAGGTAAGCGATGGTTGGTAGCGGACACCAATGGCAAGGTAATACTTGATATTCCAGGATATTCTGCTGATTTCCCAAAAGACTCTTTGATACCGGTACTGAAGTTAACCGGAAGATATGGAATAATGAATTATGACTATAAAGAGGTGATACCCTGTATATATGACGGTGTGAGTGTAATGCATGATAGTATTTGTGTGCTTATGGATAGCCTTGATATGCCCAACAATAAGCATACCCGGTACAGAAAATTTTATAGTAGTAAAACTTTTAAGCCCATTACAGATTGGCTTACAGATGAACAAATTTATGGGAAACCCAAACCCACAGCACCCACCCAGCCCCCCTTGCCTCCAGCACGTCCGAATTCAGATAGTATAGGCTGGATGCGTACTTACTCCATATCCAGGCAAAGATTCAGCTATCCGGTAAAAGGGATAGGTAGGTTTAGCCATAAGCCTTATATCGCCATTATGGATACAGCGGGGAGGTATATTTTGCCCCCACTAGAAAGTGATGCTACAATAAGGTATTATAATTTGAAAGACAGTTTGCTGGTATTGCTAAAAGAAAATTGGGATTCGTTTCAATGTGTTACAGACTTTAACCTGCATCAGGTAATGAAGTACCAACGAAATAGTATAGAGACGGCTTTCTATTACAATGGGAGATTTTATGCAGTAATGAATACCAAGTTCGGATACTATGAATATACAGGAGGCCGGGCAACATATAGTTACTACCATGAAAAGCCGCCACTGTGCATTGTTGGTGCGGATGGTATGATGGTAAAAGAATTCCAGCAATTCGGTATCATAAATAGTTGTGACCAATATGGTGTGGCCGCTACTTCTGACCAGTATTATTCTGATGCGGTTTATATTGATGCGACTGAGCCACACTTTGGCGGATATTTTAGGGTAGAAAATGAAATGGGTAGAATGGGAATTATACAGTTGGGAGGCAGGGAGACATTCCCCGCTATAAATTTCAAATACGATATCCTTGAACCCTATGGAGCTGGTATATTTAAAGTGGAATCGCATAGGAAGCCGGGAAACCGTGAGTACGTATTAGATATTGTATCACCTAAGGGGAAAATAGTGTGTAAACCTGAGCCCCACATGATAGATAGTAATGGGCACATATTGCTTGATAGCATGACAGTGTCAAGAGTGGAAAGAATAGTGGTTGCACAGGAAAATGGTGGCTCAGAGCAAATGGGGCTGTTATTCAAGGTATTTCTCAGCAGAGAGCCGGATGAAGATTACTGGAATAATTTTTTATATATGGATGCAAAGGGTAGGGGGTATTATAAGAATTTCCCGGGATTGGGGAAGTGATTAAGAAGGGGCTGCAAACCAGATCGAAATATAAGTTGGTAATTACCGGGGGGGTAAGCGATTTATTTTTGTATGCATCCATTATAGTATGTCATGGTGTAATCAAACTTTTTATTCAAAAGCAATATTTGGCAGTGTTTCCCGTTTAAGGGTTTTTGTTCTTTGAGAGGTGCTTTGATTACAATGTGGGGGAAATGTTTGGGGTATGTTTTATGGTTGAATAATTAATATTTAAAGTAACCCAAGGAATTGCCTCAGTTTTACGTCTTAATAAGTAATAAAGATTGCCCACCAGATTCTTGAAGAATTGGGCGTTTAATGTAGAATGCACTTAAATTTTGCTTTTTGCATGCTCTAAAAAAAGAATATAATGAGAAGTTTTAGGCCAAAACCAGAATTAATAAAATGATAATAATTCGCCTCCCTATTATAAAATGCAACAAGGAGCATTTATAAGCCCTATATTTGAAAATATTTTTACCATTGAAATTGTTTTTTAGGGTCGTACTTATATCTTTGCAACCGCACAAAAAAGCTTTAATAATTTTCAGGAAAAACAAAAACTAAAATCAGAATTATGGCAGATGTAAAAATGGCACCACAGAGCCGCGCTGGTAAGCCAAAAAACTCAAGTAACTTCATGACTAACCTTATAGTCGTTGTTGCTTGTATTGTAGCAGGAGTATTGATTTTCAACTTCGTTTTGGGTAGTCCTGGTAATTTCCATGACGGGGCTGCAAAGATGCACCCACAAAACTTTATGGGTCAAATGTATTCAGGTGGATTCGTTGTACCTATCCTGATGGCTACATTATTAACGCTTATCTCTTTTATTGTAGAGCGTGCACTTACAGTATTTAAAGCAAAAGGTAAAATGGATGCTGGTGAATTTGTACGTAAAGTACAGTACCACCTTGCTAATAAGAATGTTGATGCAGCAATTGCTGAGTGCGACAAACAAAGCGGTAGTGTAGGCAATGTAATGCGTGCTGGCCTTGTTAAATATCGCGAAATGACTACTAACCGTGAGCTGGATACTGAACAAAAAGTATTGAGCATACAGAAAGAAATAGAAGAAGCAACAGCACTTGAGCTGCCTATGCTTGAGAAGAACCTTGTGTTCCTTTCTACAATCTCTTCATGTGCAACCCTGTTGGGTCTGTTTGGTACGGTAATGGGAATGATTCGTTCATTTGCTGCGATGGCAAATGCAGGTACTCCTGATCCTAACTCACTTGCAGGTGGTATCTCTGAGGCCCTTATCAATACGGCATTAGGTATCAGTACCTCATTTATAGCTATTATAGCTTATAACTTCTTCACTACCCTTATTGATGGTATCACTTTCGGTATTGATGAAAGCGGGTTTACATTAACCCAGAGTTTTGCTGCTAACTACAAATAAGGTTTGACACAGGTCGTAAATCAGGCATGTTGCGGTATGCGTAATGCCTGATTTATGGCCGTGAAAAAATAAGTAACAATTTTGTGTGGAATTTGAATGAAAATGTGTCTTGATGTTAAGCTACATCAGTATATCCTTTACAAGGTTCAATTGAAGCACTTTAAGAATTTAACTTTTAACTTTTTTATTTAGCAAAATGCCTCACGCAAAACTTCCACGGAAAAGCACCAACATTGACATGACGGCAATGTGTGACGTGGCTTTCCTATTGCTGACGTTCTTTATGTTGGCAACTAAATTTAAGCCAGAGGAACCGGTGGTAGTAAAAACACCATCATCCATTTCTGATATTATCTTACCAGACCGTAATATCATGCTTTTAACGGTTGACCCGCATGGGAAAATATTTTTCTCCATCGATGATACCGTTTTAGCTGATGGGCCAGCACGTAAATCATTAATTGAGCGTATTAATGGCGACAAGGGTTTGAAGCTGAGCGGAGATGAGGCTAAGACTTTTGAAAACGGTGCGTCAATTGGTCTTCCATTCAACCAGTTAAAATCATTCCTTGGTGCACAACCACTGGAGATGAAAACTATGGTGGCTAATGCACCAGGTGTGCCTGTTGATACATCGGCTGAATCGCCCAATAATGAATTAGCAGTATGGATAAGAAGTGCCAGGGAAATAAACCCAAGGTTGCGTATCTGTATCAAGGCTGATGGTGATGCTTCTTACCCTAATGTACAGAAAATCATCAAGACCCTTGAAGGTTTAAAAATCTTTAAGTTCAACCTGATTACCAATTTAAAGGGTATACCAGAAGGTACTGCGGCTTATGAGCAGACCCATAAGGATATGAAATAGTAAGTGCCTAAATAGCCATAATGAAAATGGTTAAGTAGTTCTTTTGGAAAATTAATTTAGAAATTTGGGATTGCATAAATTTTAGGTAGTCCTTGAAAAATAATGTTTTATGGCTGAATTAGATACCTCGTCGGGCGGGGGGCATAAAAAGGGCCCCGGAGTCAAAAAAGCAAAAAAACTAAGTACACGTATTGACCTTACGCCAATGGTGGATTTGGGATTTTTGCTGATTACCTTCTTCATGTATACCACAACCCTGGCCAAGCCAAAGACCATGGAAATTAATATGCCTTATAAGGACCCCAATATGAAAATTGAGGACCAAAATAAGATTAAGAAAAGTGTGGCCCTTACTGTATTGCTCAGTAAGAACCATAGAGTATATTACTACGAAGGAATAGGTGATGACCCAAATCCCCCACCAGATTTCTTGCATCAGACAAATTTCAATGCAAAGGATGGTATCAGGGCTGAAATCATCAAGAAGAAGAAATTTGTAGATGATATGAAGCGTGCCGGCACTCTGGGACCTAAGGATGAAACTACTGTTCTTATTAAACCAGACACTACAAGCACCTATGCCGACCTGGTAAATATGCTGGATGAAATGAGTATTAATGATGTGAAAGTTTATGCCATCATTGATATTTCAGATATAGAGCAGGATTTCATCAAGAAGACTGAGGAAGCTGCTGGCGGTGCTGCGGCTACCCCAAAACCATAAGCAATTAGTTTGCTCATGAATAATTGAATGTATTATTTTTTGGGATAGGATAGGTTGCTACCTTTTCTATACCGGGCTAAAAAGCAAAAAGAATGGATATTAATAAAATACTTAACAGCGACTACCTTGATATCATATTCGAGGGCCGAAATAAGGTTTATGGCGGTTATGAGTTGCGGAAAAACTATCCAAAGCGTGTACTTAAATCCTTGCTGGTAATAGCAGGTATTGGAGTATGTGGCGGCATATATGGTGTTGTTAATATGAGCATGAAGGCAGAGAAAAAAGTGGCACCAATGCTGAAGCAGGTGACACTGGCTGAACCACCGCCAATAGACCCTCGTAAACCACCACCACCACCACCACCACCACCGCCGCCGCCGGTAAAGCCAACGGTGAAATTCACCCCTCCTGTTATTAAGAAGGATGAAGAGGTGAAAGAGGAGGAAGTGCCACCACCACAAAAGGAAATAATAGCTGCGGGACCTAAAACCGAAGCAGGTGACCCTAATGGTATTGACCCTGGAATAACAAGTGAAAAGGGTACAGGTGTAGTGGCAGCCCCACCGCCACCTACTATCTTTACATATGTGGAGCAGATGCCAACGGCAGGTTATGATTTCCCTGCATACCTGCAGAAGAATCTAAAATATCCGGATGCGGCCCGTGAAAGTAATATTGATGGTCGTGTAATTGTGAATTTCGTAGTTAGTGAGGATGGGTCGATTAGCGATATTAAAATAGTACGTGGTATAGGCGCAGGTTGTGATGAGGAAGCAAAAAGGGTAGTAAGAGAGATGCCAAAATGGAAACCAGGTAAACAGAATGGCAAGGCTGTAAAAGTTTCATTTACGTTGCCAATATTATTTAAGCTTGAGTAATTTTAGTGAGCATAAATTTTTAGAAGCCACCTGACGAAGGTGGCTTCTGTTTTTTATTTAAGTCGGAACCACGATTGCCGTTGGATTTCTTAATCGTGGTAGCCTAACCAGGTTATATTTCCTAAAGTTTATAAGAGGATGTTATTTAGAGCTTTATTATAGCATTATTTGGGTGTTTTCAGGAAAAATGCAGGCTTAATACTTATTATTCCCTAATTGTAGCCAGACTAATTGCGAAATTTCACTTTTATACTACCTTTGGGTTTTCAGTTAGATTTTTAATATAAAAACCGGGGTACATAGCCTTGTGGTTAATAAAATATTTTAAATGAGAATCTGGGCATTTCCATCTTTTTATCCAATCGACAGGCCAGGGTATAGCTTTTATGGCATTTTTGCACATAGGCAATACAAGGGGTTGATAGAAAACGGGGCTGAATTAAAAGTGATTGTCCCCGTAGCATGGAGTCCTATTTACCCATTGAGCCTACTGCACCCGCAATGGAAAAGGCTTACCGGCATTGGCTACCCGAAAGAAAGGGTTTATGATGGGATAAAGGTATACCAGCCGAGGGTGCCAAATTATAAACCAAGCAGATTACATAAAAAAAGCTACCCTGATCGGTATGTTGACACTATTATTAAGTTTTTTAGTGATAATAAAATTAAATTAGACCCTGCCAGGGATGTGTTTTATTCCCAGTGGCTACCCGATTCGGCTCTGGTGCAAATAGCAGCCCATAAATTGGGGTTAAAATCAGCAATCCTATCAATAGGTGATGATGTGGTGCAGTGGCCACATAGCAACGAGCATAATAACAAGTTATTTAAGAAAACAATGAACGAAGCAGACCTTATTTTCTCCTGCGCTAATTACCTGGGAAGGGAGGCAAATAAGGTACTTGGTAAAGATCTTCCATTTTATGCAGTAAGGTGGGGGGTAGACCATTCCTTTTTTAAACCGGTTAAAGAGGATGAACAAATTGCATTAAAGAAGCAATATAATATTGCACCTGAAAGGCTGGTGATACTCAATATAGGTACGGCATCGCCACGCAAGGGGTGGCTAGAACTTTTTGAAGCAATGGCTGAAGTGAAGAAGGTAAATAGCAATTTTGTAATAGTAGCAGTGCATACAGGGGCTCCTCAATTTGATTTTAATGAGGAAACCAGCAAACGTGGGTTAGTAGAGAATTTTATAGACCTGGGTGAGGTTAACCCACGTAATTTGAATAAGGTGTATAATATGGCGGACATATTTTGCCTGCCATCACATAGTGAGGGAATGGCAAATGTTGTGGTAGAAGCATGTTCATCAGGATTGCCAGTGATAACCACTACAGTAGGAGGGCATAGTGAATTAATAAATAGCGGACAAAACGGAGTACTAATCCCACCACAACAGTCGTCTATACTTGCTGAAAATTTACTTGATTTACTTCAGGATCCTGATAAAAGAAAACGATATGGCCTGGCTGCCAGATACTCAATATTAGATAACTGGGGAAATTATGCCGAAAGTACTAAAGTGGTTTATGATCAATTGTTGCAACTTTGTAAGGGGCAATAGGCTTCAAAATTACAATACCCAGTAAGATATGCCAGAATACCCATTTTTGAATAGTTTATATAGAACTTCAAAAACGTGTCCTAACCGCTTCTTTTAGGATGGTAATCGTTAATGTGCTCACTCAGGGTTAGGAGGCTTGATAATGAAAGAGCTTTTTCTTTTTGTGAAATAATATTGTCTAAAGTGCCATCTCCTGGCCACTTTTAAAAAATAAACACTTACATATAGCTTTTCTGATTTTTGACCAATAGGTTGGCCAGATGCAGTATGCGGAATAATCTAACAAAATTCCTGAATAATAAAATAGCTATTTTATTATTATTCCTATTTTTTTTCTCGATATAAAGAATAATTTTGTTACTGGTAAATACTGGTTATTTTGGTGCTATGTTAAATTATGCATTCATTTCCTTTGGCAATTAGTTGCCCTTTGCGATTTGTTAACAAGGTAGTCGGTTTTATCTACCCGAAAATGTAGTACTACATAGGATATTATTAAATGTATTTGGATTGCCTTTGGTTATTGTAATGTGGATTTTGCTTTTGTAGTGTAGTGGGGTGGGTGCAGTTTACCTGCTGGAAAATTAGTTGGGGAAATTGAAAAAAGGGAGACAGGGGATGGATAGGTGCTTACTACTTAGGGCTATAGAGGATTGGCTTATTGGATTATGTAAAAAGTGTTTTTAATTTTTCTGACAATTATATGTTCACTCCAAAAAATAGCAATATGAAGAGGTTAGTTTTATTATTGATTGTTTTTCTTTCTTTAGCTTTTCAAGTTAGCGCCCAAAACGGCACTCCTAACTCAGCGAATGACTCAAATACAAGGAAAGCTGATTCGGTATTGAGGCTGCAGAATCAGGTTTTGGAAGACTCAATAAAACATATCAGAGACTCCTTTGGCCAGCTTGGAAATATTATGTATGGTTCATTGGTGGTTGATAAGGCAGACCTCGATTCTGTTGTAACCCATCCCGAGCTTATCTACCAAACAAGCCAGAATATACATTTGGTAAAGAATTGGGTGAACTGGTGCCGGCTTATTTTATGTTTGCTTCTGATTATAGGCTTTAATTTCCTTGGTTTTAATTATGCTATAAATGGAGGATTATTAAGAGACGTAGCGTTTGATGAGAATGGTAAACTAAAAAAGCCGGAATTGCGTCCTTATAGTTTTGCCAGGGTACAGCTCTTTTGGTGGACAATGATCATTATGTTTTGCTACTCCGTTTCGTTTGCAATTACCGGGGTATTAATACCTATTAATTCTACAATGGTAATATTGCTGGGTTGTGGACTGTTAGTTTATTCTGGCGGCAATATTATTGACAACAGGCAAATAAATGGTGCCAATAAAAATATCGACCCAAGTGATACATCAAGGAATGCAAGGAAAACATCTTCAAGGCATCAGGATAAGTTTGATACTGATACGTTTTTTGCAGATATATTAAGTGATGAGAATGGTATTAGCCTACACCGGTTTCAGGCCATGATATTTAATGTGATGTTTGGTGTTGCATATGTAGCGTACTTTATTACGAATATGAAAGCCCATTGGTATCCTTTTATCACTTTTAACGATTGGCAATTTGCAATGATAGGTATTAGTTCTGCGGCTTACCTGGGTTTAAAGGCTGGTGAGAATGGCGGCAATGTTCCAGCCAATCCATCAGGTAGTGGAGGTGGTAATGACGAGGCTACACGCACGCCACCAAATGATCCGTCAGCAACACCGGGCGTGAAGCCTGCTGTTACACCAGCACCTGTAACTACACCGGCACCTGTGACTCCTGCAGCTACACCAGCACCAGTGGCACCGGTTGTTGCACCAGCACCAGTGACTCCTGCAGCTGCACCAGCACCTGTGACCCCCGTTGTTGCACCAGCACCTGTGACTCCGCCTGTTACACCAGCACCTGTGACACCTGATGCTACCACACCAGCAGCTGTAGACTCAGGGGATGCAGCACCGGTTGCCCCATAAATATGGTTAATCTCATTTATTTCCTGGTTGGCTGGGTCTCAAAATGTGGTTAATGGGAATAATTGAAGCATATTATGTCACTGAGTTTGTTTAATAAAATAATCTAAACGGCAAGCCGAAAACGTATTTAGAGTAGGCGAAATATTTTAAATTTATGAAAGCAAGTTTCCTGTTTGGGATATTACTGATAATAGCGGGTAGTGCTTATTCCCAGAAAAAAACATCAAATGAGGTGATGAATATTGATTTGAGTAAGCCTAGGACCAATTCTATTACCATAGAAATTGATTCGCCAAACGCCAAATCTGTAAGACTTATATCGATGCCCACATCCAGGACATTATCAGTACGATTGCTTAATGCAAATCCCTTCAAGTATAGGTATACTATAGATGCAAAGCCGATAAGTTATTTTCAGGGCACAAACCCATTTGACACATTATTAAGGAAGTTTGATGGGGCGAATTTTCAGAATAATAACAGTGTTGCTAATTTGGATGATACAATTAATGCAAAAAAGCACAGTTTTGCAAATGTAGCCCATACAATAGACTCTCCTATTACTAAAGATAAGAAAAAAACTAGTATGCGGAAGTATATAAGTGCATATAATGTGAAAAGGGAATTTCAAACTCCAACAGACAAAAGTGAATTAAGATTATTTAATAAGGAGGTATTGACAGCAATTAATGATTACATGAGAAAATCGTCTGATACTACAAATATTAGTATTGATACGCTCAATGCGATCTTGGATAGGGTTGATGCGGATGTAGCTATTAAGATAGCCCAAGAAAATCATTGTGGAGATTCGGTTGTTCATAAGGCATTTAAATTGTGGATGAAAACCAGGACCGTATATGAAAATATGCTCAGTTATGAAAATACTATTAAAGCCGAGGATTATTTGATGACAGATTCTTTTAACAAATACATACAAAATTTGAGCAATCAATACGACACAATCATAAAGGAATATGTTGATTTATATGAGAAAGTTAATTACAATACCGATAGTTTTCATTGTAACGAATTAGATAGCATTAAAAAATGGCTTCCACGTACTATTTCAAATCTTAAATCGGGTAGGAATTATTTGAATGGGATGCAGTTGGAGTATTTTACATTGCCCATAGATATTAATGGGAGTAATATAGATGCCCTTGAGGTGAGTGTGAAGCGAAATGGAATAAGGAATACAACCCTGGAAGATAAATATACTTATAAAGTATGGATCAGGGGTGGAGTAAAGATAGATGCAAGCGCAGGTATTTTTCTTACCTCCCTAGTAGATAAGCAATATATAGCCAGGGATGTACCTGATACTACCGCTAAAACAATATTTGAAAAAAATACAGGAAACCTTGCATTTGGTTTTGGTTCTATGCTTAATTTGTCTTACCGTAATGGTGCAAGGTGGGTAAGGCCTTCATTGAATTTTGGTATTTTGTTTACCACAACATCTTCGCAGCAAAAGTTCCAATTTTTAAGTGGGTTAGGAATAGTTGTGGGTAAGGAACAAAGGATGATATTCCATTTTGGTGCAGCATTTGGTACACATACTGTATTGCAGAATGGATATGTAGCCGATGGTAAAACTCTCTATAATTTGGGTGCATCAAATACAGTGCCTACAGATGAGAAATTTGATGTAGGTTATTATTACGGCCTTACCTATAATATCTCTAAACCTAAGGTGCAGAAGAGTGGTATATCTGAGAACTAGGGTAATGGGTTATAGTACATCTTTTGAACCCAACATAATTGAATTAATAGTATCGACCTGATTTAAGATAAAATATACAAATATATGAATATTAAAGTTGTCCGCTCCGTTTTTACTCCTACAGCTACATTGGGCAAGATGTTTATTGATGATACCTTTTTCGCATTTACCCTTGAGGATACGGTAAGAAACATGAATGGTGATTGCAGTAAGAAGGTGCAGAATAAGACAGCTATAGATATGGGGACATATGAAGTTGCTCTAAGTTTCAGTAACCGGTTTAAGAGGATTATGCCCTTACTATTGAAGGTTCCCTGTTTCGAAGCGATAAGGATACATGGGGGAAATACAAGTGAAGATACAGAAGGATGTATCCTGATTGGTGCAGAAAGCAACATGACAGACAGGATATGGAATTGTGCTGGCAAGGTAAATGACATCATTCAGAAACTGACTACAGCTACTGCTTCAGGTAAGGTTTTTATTGAGATAGTGAATGAGTAAAAATATTAAAATGCCATCGCCTGCCTAGCCACCGCTAACGCAGGCGATTTTTTATTTAGCCCAATTGTGTAAAATCTGAGCACCCCAGTCGGTGCCAATGCTTTCGGGGTGGAATTGGAGGCCTGTAAGGGGGAGTTCTTTGTGGGCTAGTGCCATAATGGTGCCGTCGGCTGTTTGGGCTATGGATTCGAGCTGTGTGCCTGCAAAATCCGTAACTGCCAATGAATGGTAACGCATGGCTGTAAATGCACTGGGAATGCCAGCAAATATGGGGTGGCCTGTGTGGGTTATTTGGCTGGTTTTGCCATGCATAGGTGATGGGGCATGGGTGAGCCTTGCACCAAAATATTCGCCCAATGCCTGGTGGCCAAGGCAAATGCCTAAAATGGGTATGCGCTTATGGAAATAGTCGATTGCCTGCATGGTGATGCCCGCCCTGGCTGGCACTTCGGGACCCGGGGACAGAATGAGTCTTTCGGGGTTTAAATCTGCGAGTTGGGGTATGGTGATCTCATCATTTCGGTAGACGTTGCAAGGATGGCCGGTTTGCAACAGATAGTGGTATAATATCCAGGTGAATGAGTCGTAATTATCTATGAGCACCCACATGGCCAGGAGACTTTTGGTTGATGGTATCGAAGAAATGGTTGAGTTTTTCGAAGGTGTCGCTTACGAATGGCATTAATTTACCTGCCTGCACAAAGAACCATGGAGCTATATGTGTAAGCCAGGAGTAGGTGCGTGAGCCGGCAATGAGGGCTGGTGTAATTATGCCTGATTTTGTGCCTATCCATAATAGGGAACTCCAGAAAATGAGCCCCAATATAAGGTATAACAGTCCACCTATGAGCCGGTTGATGGTGCCAAGGAATAGTTCCTCCAAGGCTTTTTGCAGTAGCTTGCCTACGAAATTTACTAATATAATTACGCCGATAAACAAGGCTATATAGCTAATCACCGTTACCCAGCCAGAGGTAACATAGCCATTTTCGAGTAGCCAGGCCGATAAGGTTTGGGAGAGTTTAAGAGCGCAGATGATACCCAATAATATTGCCAGTACTGAAAACACAGCCACTATAGCACCACGTGTATAGCCACGGATGAAAAAGAGGATAATTACAATAAGGCTTATTATATCGAGTACCATAACAAATTATATACCCCAAGTGATTAAAGGCGCTTTGCCTGGTTTAGGATGGGCTGGCTTTAATCTCCTGGGGGATTTGAGCAAAGAAATATTTTCAGTTGAACAATTGTTGAGCAAAGTAAATTAGGTAGTAGTGTGACTTGATTTTGGCTAAAGCCAATTTACTTAAGGCTTAGACCCCCGGCCTAAAGGCCGGGGCTACTATGAAAAGACCTATTCCATTTTGCAAAAATACTAGGAGGCTAATAGTTGCTTTACGGCATCAGAGATAGCTTTGCCATCTATTTTGCCTGCCAATTGTTTGCTGGCTACACCCATTACCTTGCCCATATCGGCAGGGCTTTTGGCGCCTACCTGCTCAATGATTGCCTTGATTGCTACATGCAATTCGTCGGCAGTCATTTGTTTTGGGAGGAACCTTTCTATGATAGCCAGTTCTTCTCTTTCTTTTGAGGCCAGGTCTTCACGGTTTTGTTTTACAAATATTTCCAGTGAATCCCTGCGCTGTTTGGCTAGTTTATGAAGCATTTTTGTTTCGGTTGCTTCATTTATTTCGCCATTAGCACCTTCATTTGTTTTTTCAATAATTATAGCTGCTTTAATGGCCCTAAGGCTACGCAATGCGGCCTCGTCTTTCGCCTTCATTGCTGTTTTCAGCTCCTCCATTACTCGTAGTTCAAGCGACATATTTATTGTGTTTTATTGTTTTGTTACCTTATTAGCGCACTTTGCTAAATTGGCGGCAACAGGTTATCAATTTCAATTACTCTGATTTCGATTTGCGCTGCTCCTACGGAGCAGTTAGCGTTTTATTATTCAGGGCTACAAAGCCATTGGCCCTGATGGGGCCAACGACATTGATATTCTTTAAAATTGAGCAGGTTATATTCTGAAGTCTAATTTGTGGAAACTACAAAAGTTATATACCAGTTTGATTTGGTATATATGCCCTGCTTATTATTGATATAATTATTTATTGCTTTCTGCGGAAGCTAGTGCTTTTTTGTGGAAGCTTTTAGCAAACTCTTTTAGCTCATTAGCCAGTTCCTGGTTCTTTGTAGCACGAACATAAGTATCGGCCATGCCATAGAAAGTTTGGTAAAAGAAGTCGTTCATTTCGTCTACCATCATCTTACTAGTCCAAAGGTCGATGCGGAGGGCAGATTTTTCCTGTCCGTCCCAAAGTCCCAATAAAATTGCTTTGGCATTCTGCCAGTCAGCCACACCACCATCCGGGGCACTCCATTGTATAGCTTCCGGCATTTTATCTTCAGCCAGTTCAACCTGGATATTAATGTTTGATTTCATGTTTGTTATTGTTTTATTTTGTCAGAACTCAAAAGTAATTAAAGATTTAGGAAAAAACAGCTTTGTTGATGTTATTGTTGTTGTTTTCACTTACCAGTAACGAATGGGGGAATTTTGAGGGTTGGGGGAAGGGATTTTTTAATGTGAAAATTGTATATGTGGGGAGGGGTAAGTAGCATATGCATGTAATATACCCTGGTACAAACCGATAGCCACTCTGGGGCAAACATAAGTGTAATTTATGTTCTAATCCTTTATATAGTTTGCACCGTTTTTGTATTTCAGGGTGATGAAATTGTGGTCTATATAAAAATATTGGGTTACTAAAAATAATAAAGGCTCCCAAAAGGAGCCTATAAACAAATAATATTTTATGAATTAGAATCTCCACCTTACACCAATGGTCTCGGGGAAGTATAATAGATAGAAATTTGCATTTTCTTTGCGGTAATTCTGGTCGGCAGTATGCACGCTTGCGTAGCGCATAGCAAGGTCGATATTTACACCCAGACGTGGGAGGATATAATAGGTAAATCCAGCTTGTAAACCATAACTATATCCAAAACCAAAAGCATAATGATAAGAAGACATATACTTATAGCCCGAATCGGATGGTGACTTGTAGGTGCTGAATGTAGATGAACCATCATTTACGGTAGTAACCAGGCCTAAAGTGGCACCAAAATATAGGTTGGCACTATTTACCCTTGAGTATTTTATATAAAACGGTACTACGTAATTGATGCCTACATTTTCGGTAATAGCATGTGCGGCCTCAAGGAAAGAAACATCACGTGGTTGCAGATTCTGGCCAAAACGTGTAGGCAATTGCCATGTAGCATAAGTTTCCCATTTGCGGGTACCTATATCAGCAGTCAACATCCAGTGTGGGTCGGGGTAATAGTTAAGGCGTGCAGAGTAATCGGCAACAATTTTAGTTCTCGTGCCCTGGTATGGGTCGGTAGGGCCTAATGGCCTTGTAATAACACTTGCCCCGCCATTAATGCCTACTTCCCAAAGATAGTCGGGAGGCAAATTCTGTGCAGACAAACCACCCGCAAAAGCCAGAAAAGCTGCTGCCGTTAGTAAAATTGCCTTCATTTTAATCACAAATTTTGAATTAAAAATCAAATCTAAGTAATTTTTGGTGCGAAAGAAAGAAATGGCAAAAAAAATCAGGGTAAATGCATTAAAACAACAAAACCAGAAGGGTTGATTTTATTGTTGAAAATTGGATAAAATCATTTGTAAACATCGAAGGGGTGAAATTATTTGATTCCAGTGGAGGAATAATGTCACCCCTTCAGGGTTTTACACACATTAAATAAAGCTTTCTACAATAATGTCAACCCTTCGGGTTTTCCTGGTAAATTAAAGAATTTACCAGGAAAACAATGTTGTTTTTCTAAATCTTAATCCTCGTCCTGGCTAAAATTGAGCATGCTACCCAGCATATCACCAAAGGTATAGCCACCTCTTTCAAGGTTCTTTTTGCTGATTAAGGAGAACTCGGCAAGGCCATGGAGCATGAATTCCATCAATAGTCCGGCTTCCTGCTCGGTGGCATGTGGGTAATATTGTTTCACTGCACCATAGAGGCCATCTATTTTATACAATTGGGCCAAATAACTTGCATCGGTTTCGTTTTGCAATAAGATGAGGTCATTGCCATTGCCAAACCAATCGATAATAGGCTGGTAGGGGCTAGGCTTTGGTTTTGCCTTTTGTGAGTCTTTTTGTTTTTTGAACGACTGTGGATCTGGGAAGTAGAGGGTGAAGGTGGTGCGGAGTGCAAGACCCAGCAGGCGGTAGGCCACATTGAGCGGACCTTCCTGTTCGCCTTCATATACCAGTTCTATTTTGCCGGTAATGGATGGTACTATACCTGCGAAATCGGAGATGCGCACCATAGTATGTGTAAGGTTGCCATGTAGGCAACGAAGCTCGGCAGCACTTACAAGGTTTTCGTAAGCCGAAATGGTAAGCCTTGCAGATACCCCACTTTTTTGGTCTACAAACTCGCTTTTGCGAGCCTCCATAGCTATCTGCTCTATGAGCACGCTACATAGGTCGGGCACCTCAACTTTTTGTAATTGCTCAGGTAATATATTGGCTTCCTGGCCGGTAATGGCTTTTGAGATTTCTATTGTTTTGGGGTAGTGAGTAATTATCTGGCTCTCGATACGGTCTTTAAGCGGGGTTACAATACTGCCGCGATTGGTATAATCTTCAGGGTTGGCAGTGAAGATAAACAGGATATCGAGCGGTAGCCTTAACTTGAAACCACGGATTTGGATATCACCCTCTTGCAGGATATTGAACAATGATACCTGGATACGTGCCTGAAGGTCGGGTAATTCGTTGATGACAAATATACCCCTGTGCGACCTGGGTATGATGCCATAGTGAAGGGCCTGCTCATCGGCAAAGCTTAGGCGCATATTGGCGGCTTTGATAGGGTCGATATCGCCTATAAGATCAGCAACCGATACATCGGGGGTGGCGAGTTTTTCGCCGTACCGCTGGCTGCGGTGCAACCAGTCAATAGGGGTTTCGTCACCTTTTTCCTGTAGCAGATTACGTGCATAGAGTGAAACTGGTGCGTATGGGTCATCATTTATGTCACTGCCGGCAATTACTGGTATCCATTCATTGAGGAGGTTAATCATCTCACGGGCCATACGGGTTTTAGCCTGGCCACGTAAGCCAAGGAACAGGATATTATGCCTGGAAAGTAATGCCCTTTCCACATCGGGGATTACCGTATTCTCGAAACCAAGTATACTGTTGAAGGGGCTTTTTTTATTCTTAATGAAGCCCATAAGGTTGTTCCTTATCTCTTCCTTTACATTTTGAGGCTGGTAACCCGATGCTTTTAGTGCTCCAAAAGTGTGTATTGCTGGTTGTTGCATAATTATGTTGGTATTTGTTTTTGTCTGGTTGTCTTCTATTTGCGAATGGTAGTTTTTACTTAGTCCTCATCGTCCTTTTTCTTCTTTTTAGCTGGTTTCTCAGTTTCATCGGTGTCCTCATCTGCCTTTTTATCGGCATCTTTATCTAAAGCCTTGTCAATAGGTTTGGTATCTTCATTTTCCTTCTCCTTAGCCCGTTCTTTTTTTCTTTTTTGCCTTTTTGTTTCAGTGTCGGTAGACTTATTGGTGGAATCACTTTTGATTTTACCAGTAGAATCAGTAGGTGAATTAGGCTTTTTGGTTAGTTTATCATTTACGTCTTTTGGAGCCATTGCAGCTTTTGCCTTTTCTGCTTCCAGCTTTTTCTTTTTATCGTCTTTGGTCTCGTAGCTCGCATCGTCAACCCTGCCTGAAAGTCCTTTTTCAAGAATGTTGTCCAATTGTTCCAGTTTCCGGGGTTGGATAACTGTTTGGGTGAGTACCACATCATAGCCGGTCTGGTTTTCATTATTTAGCCAGGTGCCGGTATAGACTTTGTTTTTTAAATCCAGTTCCATAGATCCCAGTGGCAGCTCATCGTCCATCACCCACTTGCCCTCGGGGTTGATGATGATGGTTAATTTTACATAGTCTTTCTGGTCGCCAAACTTGTATAATCCATCATAGGCTACCTTGGCACCCGATTTAGGATCTTTCATATACCTTACAAAAAGTTTTACCGGTATTTCGTCGTCAAACTTGCCCTCGTAATACTTACGATCTATCACCTCTTTTCTGGTTTGGGTGCCTTCTTCATCAGGTATAATTATGTTCAGTATGTCGATTTTGTTGGCTCCTGTGTCCCCTTTTTTTAGGCTGTCGGCCTTGGCTTTTATAGCAGAGTCGAGCAATGCCGGGTCGGATTCGGGGTGGCGGGCCAGCCAGTCGAAGTATTTTTGTTCTTCTTTTTCTTTAGCGAAAAACTGGTCAATTGTTGAGGCTTCAATGATATTCTGTAATTGGCCGCCGAAATAAAAACCCTGTATTTTCTGGATCTCGGATATAGTAACGCAAAATGTAAGCCGGCCCAGGATATCCCTTAAAAACAGATATCCTTTAAACCTTTCAGGGGCTATTTTTTCATAGCCCGAAAGCTGGAGTGTGCCTTCTTCTTTATATAACTCGTAGCGTTGTATGGCAACACTGTTCCAATGGATGCCGGAATCCTCCCCTTTTTTGATCACATTGTAAAAGCCAGCCATTATTTTGCGATTATAGGCTGGGTCGAATTGCAATAAACTTTGGGGATGGTCTTTTAGTTTATTTAAAGCTTTTACTGTCTCTGGGCTATGGTCTGGATTGTGCATAACCATGGCCCACAGGGTATCGAATGGGGGGAATAAATAGAAATAGCCTATAGAGTCTTTATTAGCGAGACAACCAACAACATTATTCATCAGGCCAACTTCATCACGTGGTAATCCCCGGTATTTATGCTTTTTACCTCTAGCATAGCTGTTACCGGAAAATAGACCTGCAAATAATAAGAGAATCAGGAAGTACCTCATCAACATTTCTTACGAGGCACTAAAGTTAAGGGATTAAATAAATAGAGAATTGCTAAAAATGTTATTTGGGTATAGAGGAAGGGGGATTTGAGGGTCGGGGGGCTTATTACAAACCGGTAGCCCCTCTGGGGCAGTTAATACAACCTTGTAATTGTTTGCTACAAACTGGTAGCCCCTCTGGGGCAATAAACATATCCTGGTAATTTTTGTTGCAAACCGGTAGCCCCTATGGGGCAATAAACGTATCCTGGCAATTTTTGTTACAAACAGGTAACCCCTCTGGAGCATACTTCATACCTAGATATTGACATCGCCTAAAACTTGTGCTGTTTAATTGAACTTAGGTTATATTGAGAAATGTAATAACGGATTCGGGAGGGCGGGCCACTATTGCCTTTCTATCTTTTTCTACAATAGGGCGCTCAATGAGTATTGGGTTCTTTTTGAGGATGGTGAACCATTCGGTTTCTGTGATCTCTTTGTCCTTGTATTGCTCTTTGTATAGGTCCTCATTTGTTCGTACTAATTGGGAAGGCTGGAGCTTTAGTTTTTTCAGCAGAGCTCTTAATTCGGTGATGTTGAGCGGGTCTTGTAGGTAATTCCTTATTTCAAACTCTAGTCCGCTGTTTTGCAATATTTCCAGTGCTGTTCTGCTTTTTCCGCAGCGGTTGTTGTGGTAGATGCTTATTTTGGACATTGAATGATTTATGATAAAGTCAGGTGTGAATTTTGATGAATAGGGAATAATGTATTTTGTTGCCCTTTCGTTTCGATGGGCGATGCCCATCGCTCTGGGATTTCGCACTTTCAGTGCTTTTAACCTTTTGACTATATTAAATACCCAGGGCGATGCCCTGGGCTAATATATTATGCCCGCCGTGGCGGGCGTGTATTTCTGGAAATCTATAAAGTCATTTCTTTTACATCTGGGGCAATGGTAAGTTTGCCTGCTGTTTTGGCTTTTATTTCGTCGATAGTAACACCGGGGGCATATTCTATACATACAAACCCATCAGGCGTAACATCAAAAACACCAAGATCAGAAACTATTTTCTTTACACAGCCCACACCTGTGAGGGGGAGGCTGCATTTGGGCAATAGCTTGCTTTCGCCCTTAGGGTTGGTATGCTGCATGGCAACTATGATGTTTTTGGCCGCAGCTACAAGGTCCATAGCACCACCCATGCCTTTTACCATCTTTTTGGGTATCTTCCAGTTGGCAATATCTCCGTTTTCTGAAACTTCCATAGCTCCAAGAACAGTAAGATGCACCTTGCCGGCACGAATCATACCGAAACTCATAGCACTATCGAAGAATGCTGAACCTGGTATGGTGGTAATGGTTTGCTTGCCTGCATTAATCAGGTCAGGGTCTTCCTCGCCTTCAAGCGGGAAAGGACCCATGCCCAGAAGGCCGTTTTCGCTCTGCAAAACCACATCCACCCCTTCAGGAATATAATTGGCCACCAGGGTAGGGATGCCTATACCAAGATTTACATAAAAACCATCCTGCAACTCCTGTGCAATACGCTTAGCAATTTGTTCTTTATTAAGTGCCATAAACCCTAAATCCCAGGCGGGATATCTAAATCGTTATGAAAATATTTTTAGTTTTTTGTTGAATGCTCCTATTTCAGGACTTGATACTATGCGCTTTTCTTCCTAACAGTTCTCTGTTCTATGCGTTTTTCATAGTCATTGCCTTGGAAAATCCTATGCACATAGATACCCGGAACATGGATATTGTTGGGGTCTAGTTCGCCCGGTTGCACCAGTTCTTCTACCTCGGCAATGGTGATTTTACCAGCCATAGCCATCATTGGGTTGAAGTTGCGGGCGGTATCTTTAAAAACCAGATTGCCCATAGTATCGCCCTTCCATGCCTTAACAATGGCAAAATCAGAATCGAAAGCATATTCGAGCAGGTATTGTTTGCCATTAAACTCACGGATTTCTTTGCCCTCGGCAACCTCGGTACCATATCCGGCCAAGAGGTAAACTGCAGGCATACCATATCCCGAAGCCATGCAACGGGTAGCGAGTGTGCCCTGTGGTACTAGTTCCACCTCAAGTTCACCACTTAGCAACTGGCGTTCGAATTCCGCATTCTCACCCACATAGGAAGAAATCATTTTCTTCACTTGTTTTTGCTCCAGCAGGAGGCCAATACCAAAACCATCAACCCCTGCATTGTTGGAGATGCAGGTAAGATTATTGACACCTGATTTTACCAGTGCGGCAATGCAATTTTCAGGTATACCACAAAGGCCGAAACCGCCCAGCATAAGCGTAGCACCTGATGGGATATCTTTAACCGCCTCATCGGCGCCTGCAACAACTTTTCTCATTGAAATGGAATTTGTGTGCAAAATTAAGCGATTAAGTTACATTCTTATTATGCGGGTATGTCTATTATTTTTTACTTTTGGTGTAATTCAGTGCAGAGGATTATTATAACCACAAATGTCTGGACTGTTTAAGTTTAATAACCAAATAGTGTTTTTACTTTTGAATTTTTACTTTTGAATTTAAGTAGTGTTTTTACTTTTGAATTTAAGTAGTGTTTTTACTTTTGAATTTAAGTAGTGTTTTTACTTTTGAATTTAAGTAGTGTTTTAACTTTTGACTTTTAACTTTAAAAAATTGTCCAAACAACATACCACCCGCCCCGATGGCCTTGCCTATAGTACCAATAAGGATTTCTTCAATGATTTTCCGGCAGATGAGCCTGTAGCAACCCTGCCCAAAGAAAAGCAGAAACTAAGGGTGAAGCTGGATACTAAGCAGCGTGCAGGTAAGGTGGTGACGCTGGTAGACTTTTTTGTGGGGAGCCTTGAGGATATGGAGGCACTGGCAAAACAGCTAAAAACTAAATGTGGTGCAGGAGGTAGTGTGAAAGACGGCTATATCATCATCCAGGGTGATTATAAGGATAAGGTGATTACATGGCTGAAGGAGTGGGGATATGTGCTGACGAAGTAGTGCGTAATCTATTTTTGTTTGGCATTACATAGAATCATATTTACTTAAAAACTCCTCCTTGCGCCTAACTGCGATTTCCAGTGTTTTGCCATCCTGCATAATTACTGTTCCGCCTCTGCCTTTTTGAATTTTAGCTATAAATTTCAAATTGACCATATGGCCATGGTGAATTCTAAAAAACAAGTCGGCAGGGAGTATGTCTTCATATTCTTTTAGGTTTTTTGCACATAAAAACTGCTTTTTGGTAGTATAAACCATGGTGTAATTTCCATCTGCAATCAAATATTTTATCTCATCGGATGCAACAAGAAACTGTTCGCCCCGGTCGGTAAATAGCAATTTTTGTTTGTGTGCGTCGTTTTCAGTTAAATTTTTAAGTAGCAAATCATAGTTTCGTTTTGCTGTTTTCTCCTTTATTCTAATGGTAGCTTTATCAATCGCCTCCATAAGTTCCGAAATCCTAAATGGCTTAAGCAGGTAGTCGATAGCTGAAAATCTAAATGCTTTGAGCGCATATTGGTTATAGGCAGTAATAAATATAATTTCGAAATCAATAACTGGTAGCGAGAGCAATAAATCAAAACCACTTTTTACTGGCATTTCAATATCCAGAAAAACCAATTGCGGATGGAATTGTTCTATTATTTCCTGGCCTTTGGTGGCATTATCAGCAGTTGCCAGGATTTTTATTTCAGGGCAATGTTGCAGGATAAAGCTTTTAAGTGCCAGTATACTCTTAGGTTCATCATCTATGATAACGGTAGTTGTCATGATTCCAAGGGAAATTTAATAATAATGGTAGTCCCGGTAGTTGGGTTTACAGATTCGTTTTTGTTGATAATCTCGATATGATATTCTTTGTTTTTCATCTTGCTTACTAATTCCAGTCTTTTGCGGGTGAGGTCTATTCCATGGCTTTGGTGCTTTATAAATTGATTGGCTTTAAGTTGTTGGGATTTTGCCATTCCAATGCCGTTATCGTCAATTTCACAGCAAAGAAAGGTTGAGGATTTGTAAAATTCTATTTGCAAATATCCTTTACTATCTACCAGATTGCAAAGGCCATGTTTTATAGCATTTTCAACAAAGGGCTGTATAATCATAGCGGGAATTTCGATATTCATAATGTCTGAATTGGGGTCGAAAATTAATTCAAATTCAAACTTGTCTTCAAACCTCAGGTGCTCAAAAGATAGATAATTTGATAGATACTCAATTTCTCGTTTTAGTGTGATGTTCCCATCTTTTGAGTTGTCGAGTGTTTGCCGCATTAGTAGTGCAAAGTCAGCCAGGTATTTATTGGCATTGGCAATGTCGTGCAGTACGATGAACTGTTGTATGGCATTAAGCGCATTGTACATAAAATGAGGGTTCATTTGTGCTTGTAACTGTTGTTGTTCCAGACGCATCAGTTTTTGTTCGGAAAGCAATCGGTTGTGCCTGAAAGAAAGCATGGTTCCGGCGGCTAATACTAGCAATAGAACCAGACTGCCATAAAGCATCAGATTTTTCCGTTGTATAGTTAATTGTTGCAAAGCGACTTCCTTTAGAAGCAATTGGTTTTTTTGTTCTGTTTCTTTTTGTTCAAATTTTGCGCTCAATTCAGTCAGTGCCTTTACTTTTTCCTCATTAACTGATGAGTCATGTAGGATTTGAGATTTTATAGTTAACTCGTAGGCTTTTTTGTAGTCATTTTTGGTTGCATAAACCGAGGCCAGGTTTTTGTAGGAAGATTCTAATCCAAAATTGTATTCCGTTTTTTGCGATAATTCATAGGATTCACTAAAATATGTAAAAGCACTGTCGTATTGTTTCTGCTTTAAGTGCATATCGCCAAGGTTTATTAATGCATGGATTTCATTTTTAGTATTCTTTGTTTCTTTGAAAACATGCAGTGCCAGGCGGGTGTAATATAATGCCGAGTCAGGTTGGTTCATTTTATCATAACATGTACCGAGGTTCAAAAAACATATTTCATGGCCAACCTTGGCGCTATCCAGGCAGGTCATTGCATTTTTCAAATAGGCTAAAGCGGTAGGGTATTCTTTGAGCATTATATAGTTGCTGGCTACACTGTTCAACAATTGACCTGCGAAAGCTTGAGCCTTGTTTTCAGAGGCTATTTTTTTTGCATGTAGTAGTAATGAAATGGCAGCGGAGTAATTGCCCAGGTAATGATTGTTGGAACCCATATTGGCATAAGACCTGGCCAGCCGGATACTGTCTGCCAGCTGATTGTATATCAAAGAAGCCACCTGATTGGCTTTTAGTGCATTGATATAGTCGCCTTTATTACTATAAAGAAGGGCAATGTCAGTATTTATATTGGCAATTATTATTTGGAGGTTATTGTGGCTGGCTATTTCCAGCGCACTTTTATAACAATCCATAGCTTCTTTGGTTTTCCCCTCTATAGCATTAGCATAGCCTTTGATGTCTAGTGCGAGTGCTAACCCTTTAGGAAAGTTTATTTTATTAGCAGCAGCAACCGCTTGTTCAGCAAGATTGATTGTTTTGTCAGGGTTGTTGTATAAGGAATCATTTGCCTCCTTTATTAATTTATTGATAGAGGCTGAGTCAATATTAGTTTGTGCCAAAGTGGGGGTATTCCATAAGGAAAGTAGGGTTAGGTGAACTATTAAAATCCATAAGATAGGTATTCTGCGTTGTTTATTCATGTTTTTTATATCGATGCTACAATAAATTTATGTTGTTTGACTTGTAAAATGTGCTTCTCAAAATTATTATTTGTTTAATCAATTTATTTTACCTTAAACCAGAAAAGAACCTTTCAAAAGAAAGGTTCTTGGATTAATAGGTTTTTGTGGCTTTATATATGAAAATAGTTGGGGTATGCCTGTAGTTTTATTAGATTTTATGCGAGGATTTATTAGTCTTTATCATAGTGGGTTTCTTAAAGTCCATGTGCGTTTTCTGCGTAATTAGACCATTTGTTGTTTGTTAAACTGAAAATGTATAATATTTCTAGCCTGCAGGATAAAAGTAATCTTTGAGAATTTTGCGGAAATGAAAAGCAGATAAGTGTGTAGTATTAATGTATAACTGTGCAAAGGTTATTCATATCATGACCTTGATGGGGTGTTTTTGCTTTTTATTTTAAAGATCACTTTGGTGGATAATTATGTATTTGTGCTCCCTATGCAGATAATTTGGTAG
>CANGSR010000010.1 GCA_947456055.1 Chitinophagaceae bacterium | reverse complement strand
GATTCATACTGCCTTTCAACGGTCAAAATCATTGGTCTCCCATCATAACCAATTTAGAGACAAGGCACTACACGAAAAAGCACCTTGCACTATGGTACATGAATTGGTAGAAGAATTAATCAGGCTAGGGAAGAAGAAGGAATATCTGCATTTAATAGAGTAAAAGCTAAAACCAAGTAGGTGTTCGGCGTAGGCTTCGTTGTTCGGGATGTTCCGCTAGGGACATCCCGAACTGCCAATAAAACTCCTTCTTTGAAGGCATTCATCTTCCCACAGCCCCCAAAACTACCCCATTACCATTATTAATGTAATTGGCCAATGTAACCTATCTACCCCTTCGCCACCTTCACCTTCAGATACCTCGCCATTGCCAACACCTTCGATTGCATCAAATCAAAATCTGAAATCTTAGCCCCCTTGAAATGATTCACTGCTGGTCTAAGCCCTTTCAACACATTATTATACCTATCCAGACACACCTGCATACTAAATTCAGATTCGGCAAGTTGGCGGGCTGATTGTTGCCTAATTTTCACAGGCTCATTGGCAATATGTTTTATTTTTTCCGCCGCATCGGCTACATCACCTATGGTATAAACCCCAAAACAATCCTTAGCCAGGGGGTGTAGCTCATAATCCTCAATACCACTTACCCTGGTGCCCACAAATCCGCAACCCGATGCCAGTGCCTCCATCATTACCAGTGGCATCCCTTCAGAATTAGAGGTGAGCAACAAAATATCCGATTCATTCAGCAATTGCTGAATCTCATTCCGTGCCAGCCAACCCCTAAAGGTGACTTGCTCACCAATACCTGCCTTATTAAAACTCTGCTGCATCTCCTCACCCGACTCCTTACTATTACCTATAACTTCCAAATGAAAAAGCAGGCCCTGCTGGTGCAATTGGCTACAGATGCCCACTAGGTCGGTAGCACGTTTCACCTTGTCTTCTATACGCCCAATAAAAATGAGATTAATATATTTATCGCTCCTGAATTCGGGGGCAAATTGCGGCATATTGATACCACATGGAATCACTTTTATTATTTCCTCCCTCACCTGCGGGCAACGCTCCATTAGATTTTTCCTGATCCTGTCTGATACACAGATACAGGCACTCAGGTGGGCGGCATGTTGCCTTGCATTGGCAAAATAGATATCATCATTACCATGTATCACACCTACCATAGGGTACTTATCAGCCAGATACCCAGCTGCGTCCCATACCCCGGCATCATCCGAGAGGACAATAGGTGTACCCTCAGGCACATGTTTTTTAATGAGGTCGATATAGATTTTGCTTCTATAACCCTGGGTACCAAACTCATATAGGTGGTCCGCACCAGTGCTGATAACTTTGAAGTTGGCCGGATGCGACTTCACCAGGCTGAGCATAGTTTCCCTACCCTTGCCCGAATAGAAGGGAACTAATGGTTCTACGGTAATAAAATACACCTCATCTCCATTCTTAGCTGCCGCAAGAGCCGCATCAGCCATCCAGCGGGTAACCCCACCCCTATGGTAGGGGTGGCACATAAAAGCTATTCGTCTATTATCAGGCACAGCGCAAAAATAGTACAGATTTATGAGTGGTGGGAGTAGAAGTATATAATTGGGTTTTTCTTAATGATAGGGTAATTTGCCGCCCAAAATGCCCCATTGCCCCAAAACCTGAAAAATTCCCATTGGGGCAATAATTTCATCAAACCATTGATTATCAATATTTTGTGTCAAAATATAATGCCCCATTATTGCCCCAAAGTGATGGGAGTGGGAAATTTTGGATTTTTTAATGTGAGAAAAGTTGTTGTTCTGGAATGTTCCTCAGGTACTCAAGGTACAACTCTCGGGTTGTGACAGTGTGCTTTTCTACTTTCGCATGCCCAACCATTCCTCAACCACCCCAGTTTTGGCTACGCCAAAACGTCCCCTCCTAAAAACAGGAGGGGAGTCCCATCATCTCTTAAATAACTATCTGACAATCGTTTATAAAATATATAATAATTTATGTGTTACATTTTAGCCGTTGAATTAGCAATTATCTTCACCAACAACCATCGAGGTTAGCAGTAAACTATGTGTGGCGTACTATTCGAATTGGCTATATAAATGAATTGTAGATGAAAACAAATATTAGAACGACGAGGAAATATTACACCCTAAAATGTCCCATTGCCCCAAAACCCGTAAAAAATCTATTGGGGCAACAATTCAATCAAACCATTGGATATCAATATTTTGCAGCAAAACAAAATGCCCCATTATTGCCCCAAAGTTAGGGGAAATGGGAAATTTTGGATTTTTTAATGTGAGAATATATTAAATGATTTCACCATTGTTGGAGAAATCATTATAAGTGCAATCCACCAAACCCAGTCATTTGGCTAAAGCCACATTAAAATTAATCATATTCCCCGGCCTAAAGGCCGGGGCTACTAAAAAAGATAGGGAAATCATATGTATCCAAAGTACCCTAAAACAAACAGTCCCTCACCAAAATGATGAGGGACTGTTTGTTTTCAATCCGGGGTAATTCTAAAACTACAATTTCTATCTAAACACACATAAACCCCGACCGTCTTTATACTTTATACTTACTACTTTCTACTAGATAAGCTCTATACTCCTGTTCACAAAATCAGTCAGTTCGGCACCGGTGAGCATACCCTGGGAGAGCATAGCAAGGTCGAAGGCTTGTTTAGCTAGTTTGGTTTGTTCGCCTTCGTCGCTTGAATTCAGGATGCGGGTTACCAATTTGTGGTTACCATTGATGGCTACCTTGTAGTTCTCTGGTATTGAGCCATAGAAGCCCATACCGCCACCACCTAGTGCTGCCATTTCTTTCATCCTGCGCATAAACTCGTCCATGGTAACGGTTACAGGAAGCTCGTCAGCACCCATACCTTCTATTTCCACTTTCATGTTCGCACGGCTAATTGCCTTGTCGAAGATTGCTTTTACTTTAGTGCTTTCATCTGCAGTTAATACAGACTCAATTTTCACTTCTTTTTCTACCAGGTTCTCAATAATGTCAGCATCTACACGCTTCAATGTGGTTTTATCCAGTTTGCGCTCTATGGTGCTGATAAAATGACTGTCGAGCGGAGAGTTCATCAACAATACATCATAGCCTTTTTTGTTGGCACTCTGTATAAATGAGTCTTGCTTAGCAGGGTCGTTGGTATAAAGGTAAACAACGGTACCATCCTTATCTGTTTGCTCACCCTGTACTTTTTCACGGTACTCGCCCATTGTGTAATGGTCTTTCTTGGTGCTGCTCAACAATGCGAAATCCTTGGCTTTATCGTAGAATTTCTCATCACTGATCATACCATATTTCACAAACAAGCCAATATCAGTCCACTTGTCTTCATAACCCTTACGGTCGTTCTTGAAAAGTTCTGCCAATTTATCAGCTACCTTACGGGTAATATAGCTGTTGATTTTCTTTACATTACTGTCAGCCTGCAGGAAGCTACGTGATACGTTCAGCGGTATATCCGGAGAGTCGATAACACCATGCAACAGCATCAGGAATTCAGGAACTATATCCTTTACCTCGTCGGTAATAAATACCTGGCGGGAGAATAATTTGATTTTGTTGCGTTGTAGTTCCAGTTCGTTTTTCACCTTAGGGAAGTACAATACACCAGTAAGGTTGAACGGATAATCTACATTCAGGTGAATCCAGAACAAAGGCTCTTCGCTCATTGGGTAAAGCTCCTTGTAGAATGCAAGGTAGTCTTCATCCTTAAGGTCGGCAGGCATTTTGGTCCAGATAGGCGCAGTATTATTGATGATATTGTCAACCTGCTTAGATTTAGGAGCGGCAGGTTTGTCTTCCTTAGCTTCTTCACCTTCGGTTACTTCGTCAGTTACCTCTTCGGCTTCTTCATAAGTATCAGTGTCGTCGTTATCGAGGTATTCAGTTTTTGTACCGAATTTAATTGGCACAGGCAGGAATTTGCAATATTTATCCAAAATACCCTGGAGCTTGTATTTTTCTGCAAATTCTTCTGAATCCTTGTTCAGGTGAAGGATAATATCGGTACCCCTTGTGGTACGGTTACCTTCAGATATTTCAAATTCGGTACTGCCATCGCAAATCCACCTGGCAGGTTCTGCACCATCCTGGTAAGACAGGGTCTGGATTTCAACCTGGTCAGCCACCATGAAAGAAGAGTAGAAACCAAGACCGAATTTACCAATCAGTTCGTTGGCATCTTTAGCGTCCTTGAATTTTTCTACAAATTCTTCAGCACCTGAGAAGGCAATCTGGTTAATGTATTTCTTGATTTCATCGGCAGTCATACCAAGACCATTATCAGAAATGGTGATGGTTTTCGCCTCTTCGTTAAACGAAACTTCTACACTTGTTTCACCAAGTGTGCCATGAAACTGGCCCAGTGCTGCAAGGCGTTTTATTTTCTGAACCGCATCAACAGCATTTGAAACCAATTCCCTAAGGAAGATTTCATTGTCGGAATACAAGAATTTCTTAATAATCGGGAAGATGTTCTCCGTGTGAATAGAAATAGAGCCTTTTTCCTGCATAATATGTTTGTTATTTTTTATGTTCAGGTACTTAACATCAATCTATATTCCAAACTGTAAAAATTGCCAAAATGACAGGATGAGGGATGATTTTGTGTAAAATTTGGCTTGAAATTGACTGGTTTTTGCCTTTTTTAGCCAATAGTAGGCGATTAAGGGGACATCCCCCTTGCCCCCTTCGCCAACGCACAAAGCCTACGCTAAAGGGGGAATTGCCGCTTCAAGATTATTGGGCTTGGTAAATTTATTGAGGGTTTTCTATTGGTGAATTGTTATTTGGATTTGCCCATAAAAAAAGCATCCACCTGACCGAATAAAACGGTATTGATGGATGCTTTTGAAATTATTGTAAATCTTTACTCTACTGTAATCTTGGCAACAAACCTACCATGGATTGTATTAGCTGATAAGATATAAATACCTGCAGCCTTGTTAAGGATAATATCGGTAATCATATTGGTGGTTGTTGTGAACTGGCTGATTTTTTCACCTATTACATTGGTAATCGTTACCTCAACAGGCTCGTTGATACCTGATATCAGGTTCATATTGAAGGAGCCATTATTAGGGTTAGGATAAACCTTGAGTTCGTCGGCATCATTGGTTGTTACCTGATTAACGCCAGTACCACCACCTCCGCTACAATCGGTAGCTGCCTTGATGGTAATAGGATGGGTGGCAGATGTAGCACCACAACTATTGGTAATGGTATAGCTAATAGTTACCGTGCCAGCTGCAAACAAGGTAACCACACCGCTTGATGCAACAGATGCCAATGATGCATTTGAACTTGTCCATACACCACCTCCAGCTGCATCGCTAAGTGAAATAGTATTACCAGCGCAACCGATAGATAAACCATTAATAGTACCTGCATTTGGCACTGTATTGATGGTTACCAATTTTGTAGCAGTTGCAATACCACAGGTATTTGAAACGGTATACTTCACAGTATCAGTGCCTGTATTTACCCCCGTAAGGATGCCACCTGCAGTTATGGTTGCATTAGTATTGGTAACAGACCATACACCGCCCGTAGTACCTGCCACATCTGTAAATGTTCCTGTAGAACCCTTACAAACCGAAGCCGGACCAACCACCGCACCACCTGTTGGAGATAGGGTTACTGTAATCACTTTGGTTGCAGTTGCTGGGCCGCATGCATTGGTAACAGTGTAAGAAATAGTATCAATTCCGTTTGAAATGGCTATCACTACCCCACCAGCTACTGTTGCTGTAGCATTGCTTGCTGACCATGTACCACCAGCCACCAGGTCGGTAAGTATTAATGGTGTTCCAGAACAAACATTTGATGCACCTGTTATTGTACCTGCATCAGCAGTAGCGCTAACAGTTACGGTATGGGTAGCAACTACGGTTCCGCACATATTGCTTATAGAATACATGATGGTATCTATACCTATAGATGCTCCTGTTACCACACCACCTGCTACTGAAGCATTGGTATTTGTTGCACTCCAGAAACCACCTGTGGTAGCATCAGCAAGTGTGATTGGCGAGCCAATACAAACCGATGTTGGTCCGGTAATACCAGCTACAAATGGAAGCGGGTTAATAGTAATTTCCAGTGAGGTACTTGCAGTGCCACATGCATTAGTAACTGTGTATACAATTGTATCAGTTCCGGCTGTAACACCTGTTACTATTCCAGCACTTACGGTGGCATTAGCATTGGTACTACTCCATACACCACCTGTGGCAGCATCAGTAAGGGTGATGGTTGCACCCACACATACATTTGTTGAGCCAATAATAGTCCCAGCAACAGGAATCGGTACGATTGTAATTGTCTGAACAGCTGATGCCGAACCGCAGCCATTGGTAACCGTATAGCTAATAGGGTCAGTACCGGCACTTAGTCCTGATACTATACCACCTGAACTTACACTTGCATTTGTATTGCCTGCACTCCATACCCCACCAGCTGCTGCATCTACCAATGTAATGGCAGAACCAATACAAACTGTAGATGGACCAGATATAGAACCCGGGTTTGGCAATGGATTTACATTAATTATTGTAGTAGTTGCAGCTGTGCCGCAAGCATTAGTTAAGGTATAACTGATGATATCACCGCCAGGGAATATTCCTGTTACAATACCTGTAAGCGAACCTATGGTAGCTATTGCAGTTGATGTGCTTGACCAAACACCACCAGCCACTGCATTTGACAAGGTGATATTTGCGCCCTGACAAACAGATGCCGGACCAGTAATTGCAGGAAGGGTTGGGAATAAGTTCACCACAATATCCTTAGTAACCGTAACTGAACCGCAGCTACTTAAAACAGAATAGGAGATGGTAACTGTACCTGCAGATAAGCCGTTCAACAATCCGGTAACAGCATTCACTGTAGCTATTGTTGGGTTACCACTGGTCCAGGTACCACCTGCCATTGCATCGGCAAGGGTGATAGATGAACCGGTACATACACTGGAACTACCCGTGATAGCAGGAACCGAAAGTGTGGTATAAACCGTATCAGTATGGATGGCACTATTTGAGCAACCAAAACTATTAGTTACTGAATAAGTAAGATTAGCTGCACCTGCAGCGATACCAGTAACAATACCCGTGCTGCTGCCTATATCGGCTATTGCACTATTGCTACTGTACCATGTACCACCACCTACTGATTCTGTAAGCGTTATTACTGAACCTATGCACTGGCTGGTAGGGCCTGCTATTGGAGTTAAAACTGGTATTGGGTTAATATTTACAATCAAGTGTGAAACCTCGGTACCGCAGTAATTGGTCACTGCATAGAAAATTGAATCTATGCCTGGTATTGCGCCACGAATCAATCCGGGACCAGCTACAATTGCATTGGCATTACTGGTGAGCCATGTACCACCCGGAGCAGGGTTAACTAATGTAATTGTTGCACCCACACATACTGAACCTGGTCCGGTAATGGTACCGGCATCAGCCATCGCAATTACCCTTAGGATTTTGATAGCAGAATTGGTGCCGCAACTATTGGTAAATGAATAGGAAATAGGTACTGTTCCGCCCGATAATCCGGTTACCATACCACCTGATACAGATGCATTAGTATTACCTGCACTCCATACACCACCCGGTAATGGGTCGGTAAGCGTAATTGTAGTGCCCACGCACAAACTATCAGGACCTGAAATAACTCCGGTAGTGGGTAGCGGGTTAATAGTAATTGTTGTATTTACAGAAACAGTACCACAAGCATTAGCATCGGTATAAGAAATCACATCTGTACCGCCTGCAAGTCCGGTTACAATTCCTGTTAATGAACCTACAGAGGCGTTAGTATTTGATGCACTCCATGTACCACCTGCAATAGTATTGGTAAGGGTAATATTTGCCCCCTGGCATACTGTGGAAGGACCACCTATTGTACCCACTGATGGGAATGAATTAACAGTAATAACCCGTGTAGCAGAAGTAGTTCCGCATGCATTGGTTACAGTATAAGATATTAGAACACCGGCTGGTATAATACCATTAAGTATTCCCGTTGTAGCACCTATTGTTGCTATTGTAGTATTACTACTTGTCCATGTACCACCGGGTATAGTAGCACCCAGGGTTATTGAAGACCCAAAACAAACCGCAGTAGGTCCGGTTATTGCACCAGCAAAAGCTGTAGCATCTACGGTAATCAATTTGTTGATAACCGTTGTTCCACAACTACCTGTAAGTGTATAAGATATAAGAGCAGTACCTGCTCCTGTACCAGTTACCAATCCTGTGGCAGAGCCTGCAATAGCTATTGCATCGTTGCTACTGCTCCATACACCTGACGGTATTGCATCGGTATAAGGTATTGCAGTGCCTACGCAAATATTAGATGCACCAACAATAGGGGCAACTGTAAGGGCAGGATTGATAGTGATGATTTGTGTGGCAGAAGAAGAACCGCAACCATTGGTTAGGGTATAACTAATGGTATCAACACCAACTGAAACCCCGGTAACTACACCAGTTAAGGACACAGTTGCATTGGCATTACTGCTGCTCCATACACCTGCAGGGCTTGCATCGCTCAAACTAATAAATGAGCCTGCACAAACTGATGCTGGACCAGAAATACCCAAAACTGTAGGGAAGGCGCCAACTGAAATAGTTTTAGTAGCAGTGGCAGTACCGCAACTACTAGTTACGGTATAAGTAATTACAGCCGACCCTGCTGATATACCTGTTACCATTCCGCTACTTGTACCTATAGTAGCCACAGCAGGATTGGCACTTGTCCATGCACCACCACCTACTAAGTCAGCCATTGGTACACTCGCACCAATACATACCGATGATGGTCCTGTAATAGGGCTGATTGGCGTTGTTATACCAATGGCTATTATCTGGGTAACAGTTGTAGTACCACAACCATTAGTTACAGAATACCTCACCGTATCGAAGCCTGACAATAATGGGGTTAATAAACCACCGCTATTGATTGTTGCATTACTATTGGTTACACTCCATACTCCGCCTGAAGTTGCATCGGTGTACAATGATGAGGTACCAATGCATAAAGCAAATGGGCCAGATATTGCGGCAGGTGATGGTAAAGGATTGATAATAATAACCTTGGTAGCTGATGCTGAACCACAGGCACTACTTACAGTATAAGATATAGTAGCTGTTCCACCAGAAACACCTGTTACAACACCACCACTCACAGTTGCATTGGCACTACCGCTGGTCCAGACACCACCCGGTGTGGCATCAGACAGGGTAAGGTTTGCACCCTGGCAAACACTGCTACCACCTGTAATAGTACCGGCAGAAAGGAAGGCACCGATAGAAACTGAATAGCTAGCCACCGCTGTTCCGCATGCATTGGTGACTGTATATTTAATGGTATCAGTCCCTGCAGATATTGCATTAGCAAGGCCCAGGGCCGAAATAGTCATAGTAGCATTAGAACTACTCCATGCACCACCTGATACGGTATTGGTGTAAGTAGTAGAACCACCTGCACAAATAATAGAAAGTCCGGAAATAGTACCTGCATTCGGTAATGCATTAATTGTAACAGTTTTTGCAGCAGATATTGAGCCACATGAACTGGTTACTGTATAGGATATAGTATCAATACCAGCGGATACACCGGTTACCACACCTCCTACTACAGTAGCAGAAGCATTGCTAGCCGACCAAACACCACCCGGAGCCGGATCAGTTAAGGTAATTGCAGAACCAACACAAACACTAGCCGCACCGGAAATTGTTCCTGCAGTAAGGAAGGGGCCAATATTCACAGTTTTTGTAGCAACCGCAGTTCCGCAAATATTGGTTACTGTATAACGTATAGTATCCAGACCAGGGCTTATACCGGTAAGGGTACCGCCTCCACTTATGGTGGCCGTACTATTGCTACTGCTCCAAACACCGCCAGGGGCAGCATCGGTAAGGGTAGTAAATGTTCCGGCGCATATTAAGGACAATCCACTTATAGAACCTGCTCCGGGGGATGCCACTACGGTTATAGGATAGGTAGCACTTACCGTTCCGCAAGAATTGGTTACTGAATAACTGATTATTGCAGTTCCTGCTACCAATCCGGTAACTGAACCAGTTAATGAACCTACGGTAGCTATAGCAATATTGCTGCTACTCCAAACACCACCCGGTGAAGCATCGCTAAATGATGTTGGGAAGCCGGCACAAATACTTGTAGGCCCGATAATACTTCCTGCTACCGGTGCAGGGTTTACTATTACAGATGATGTTTTAAGGCAGGAACCGATAGCATAAGTAATGGTAGTGGTACCGATGGCAATACCGGTTACCATACCTGTAGTTAAACCAATTGTAGCCACACTTGGATTAGTACTTGCCCATGTGCCTCCTGCAATTACATCTGATGCAGGCAGGGAAAGACCCACGCATACCAGCAAGGTGGCAGGGGTAATAGCTGCCGGGGTAATATTTACGGTTACTGTTTTTAAAGCAGAGCATCCCGCTGCATTGGTATATGATATGGTAACTACTCCGGCTAATATGCCTGACACAACACCAGTAGTTGCACCAACAGTTGCATTGGCTACCGAACTACTGCTCCATGTTCCACCGGGTGACGGGTCGGTTAAGGTTGTCGTTGCACCTTCACAAACACCTACACCACCGGCTGGATTTATTGCCAATGGGTTAGCATTTACTGTTACAGTGCCTAATGCGATACATGAACCCAATGCATAAGTAATAGTTGCACTGCCTGTAGCAATACCTGTGATAATACCTGTTGTAGAACCCGCAGTGGCCACAAGGTCATTACTACTGCTCCAGATACCACCTATTGTGGCATTGGTCATACTGGTAGTACTTGATACACATACATTCACCGAACCGGGTACAATGGCAACCGGTGTTGTATTGACTGTTATTGTTTTTAGGGCAGAACATCCTGATACATTTGTATAAGAAATAGTAACTGCACCAGCCGAGATACCTGTAACAATACCTGTAAGTGAACCTATTGTTGCATTTGCTGTGGAACCACTAGTCCAAACACCACCGGGTGAAGCATCGGTCAATGAAGTTGTTGAACCTTCACATACACTTACAGGTCCGGCAGGATTGATTGGTAAAGGATTGGCATTTACAGTAACTGTGGCAAAAGCATAACAGTTGCCAATAGCGTATGTAATGGTTGCACTACCTGAAGCTATACCGGTAATAATACCAGTTGATGAGCCTGCTGTAGCTACAAGGTTGTTACTACTACTCCACAGTCCGCCGCCAGTGGCATCGGTCATCGTTGTTGTGCTGCTCACGCAAACCCTTACCGATGAGGGCACAATTGCCACAGGGGTAGGGTTGACTGTTACTGTTTTAAATGCAGAACAGCCTGCAACATTGGTGTAAGATATGGTGACCACACCACTCAGGATACCACTCACGATACCGGTTAATGAACCAACGGTTGCATTGGTGGTAGAGCTACTTGTCCAAACACCGCCTGGTGAGGCATCGGTCAAAGTGGTGGTAGCACCTTCACAAACACTTACCGAACCGACAGGATTTATGGGTAAAGGATTGGCATTTACGGTAACTGTTGCAAAGGCATAACAGTTGCCAATAGCATAGGTAATGGTAGCACTTCCAGAGGATACACCTGTTATAATACCTGATGATGATCCCGCAGTAGCTACAAGGTCATTACTACTATTCCAAACACCACCACTGGTTGCATCTGTAAGGGTAGTCGTACTATTGACACATACCGTTGTAGATGAAGGCACAATAGCCACAGGGGTAGGATTGACCGTTAATGTTTTAAATACTGAACAACCCGCTGCATTTGTGTAAGAAATATTAGCCACACCCACTGTTACACCATTCACCAATCCGGTTGAAGAACCCACTGTAGCAATACTTGTAGAGCTACTGGTCCAGGTACCACCAGGGGATGGGTCAGTTAAAGTAGTAGATGCCGCAACACATAAATTGAGCGGTCCGGCAGGGTTTATTGCAGCAGGATTTGCATTGACAGTAACACCAGCCCAGGCACTACAAGTACCAATTGAATAGGTTATTGTAGCACTTCCTGCAGCCACACCCGTCACATCACCGGCGAGCGAACCTACTGTTGCAATTGTCCCATTACTACTTGTCCACACACCACCTATGGTGGCATCGGTATAGGTAGTAGTATTGCCCACACAGATTGCGGCACCAGCAGGTGATATAGCAACTGGAGTAGGATTCACAGTGATTACAGTACTATTACTACATCCAGTAGGCATGGTATAACTGATAGTAGTGGTGCCAATACCTACCCCATTTAGAATTCCGGAAAGAGACCCAATAGTGGCCACTCCTGTTGCAGTGCTGCTCCAGGTGCCACCAGGGGTGGCATCTGTAAGCGTAATATTAAAGGTTTGACAAACAGATGAGGGACCAACTATTGCCACAGGAGTCACATTAACTGTAAAATTGGCGGTGGCTATACAACCGTTACCAATCATATAAGTAATGTTTGTAGTGCCGGCCGACACCCCTGTAACTGTTCCAGTACCGGTACCTACCGTGGCTACTCCTACATTACTACTTGACCATGAGCCACCGCTAGTGGCGTCATTGAGGGTGGTAGATGAACCAGCACATACATTGAATATGCCCGTTATTGCTACCGGAATAGGATTTACAGTAAATGATTTATTGGTATAGCAACCTGCGCTTAGACGATAGGTTATGATTGCAGTACCGGCTGATACACCTGTGGCTATACCCGAAAGCGAGCCTATGGTGGTTACTGCCACATTGGTGCTTTGCCAGGTTCCTCCACCCGAAGCATCAGTTAGTGTAGTTGTTGAACCCACACAGACCGAATTTGCACCCAATATCGGCTGTACGGCCGGATTGACCGTAACCTGGGTAGTGGCAATACATCCCGTACTTAATTTATAAGTTATGGTTGCGGTACCCACACCGAAACCTGTAATAATACCTGTGCCTGAATTGATATTGGCAACACCTACAGAACTTGAACTCCAGGTACCTCCGGCTGTTGCATCACTCATTTGAACCTGGGATGCAACGCATACCGTTGTAACACCTGTTATGGGTAGTGGTAATGGATTGACTGTTTCATTAAAAGTTGCGGCACAACCAGTAGCCGTGTAGGTATAGGATATAATTGTTGTACCTGCAGATACCGAGGTAACCAGACCAGTTGTGGAACCAATGGTAGCCACTGAAGTATTGGCACTAGACCATGTTGCAAGGGTACTTGCATCTGTTAGCGTGGTTGTTTGGCCCAAGCATATTGCCGGGCTTCCCGTTATGGGCGCTGGTATCGGATTGACGACGACCGTTACAAGGGCTGCTGTGTCAGAGTAACAGCCCGCATGCAGGGCATGTACCGTATATACACCTGCCGAGGCCAGCAATGCGCTCGCAATTGTAGGGTTCTGTAATCCGGAACTAAAAGTATTTGGGCCTGTCCAGCTAAAAGTAGAACCTGCTGTAAGGGTTGATGAGGTTAGGTTAATAGCACTACCCTGGCATACAGGACTATTGCTACCCGCAGTTGGGGTATTGGGGAGCGGTTTGCTTGGCATCAGATTCAGGTAAAGGGTATCATTGATACCGGAGCAACTACCTGTACCAATAGCTTCTAATCGAATCAAAGTTGAATCGGTCATTACCCCGGTTGACGGGCCGAGGGTGGTAGATAATGTTTGCCCTGTAAGCGAAATCCAGGTCCAGTTATAGTCTCCGGGATTGGTAATACTTACGGTTGTCATTGTACTTACACACACATTGGCGGTATCTCCCACCACGTGGATACCGGCAGATGTATCACCTGTAGCGGTCCAGTTGGGTAATGTTGATTGGAATGCCTTGGTAATATCCGCCTGCCTGAGGATATAGGCATAGGCAAATTTTACACTGTCGCCCGGAGCCATATTACCCAACCTGAATACAATACCCATACCAGCATCGGCAGTATCCTTGCCAGAGTAATGCACAGTTGAGGAACCCAGGTACAAAGAATCACAATTGACCGTAGGAGCCAAACCTGAATTTATCCAAAAACATTTTGCACGGCAATCAAGTGTGCCAAGGCCAAGATAGGCCGAAGCAAAGTGCTCACCAGTTGCAGAAACAAGAGTAGCGTTGAGCGAATCGGGTAATTGGTAGTCAATATTGTTGATGGTTGTGTAATCACTATTAATGGTAACCTCCTGGTCGGGATCCACCGTTCTCATGTAGTAAACATTATTACGTGTGAAGGCAGATGTATTTTTAAGCGTGATAGAAACAGTGAAAAACACATTACCAGTATCAATTTCAGTGGTTTGGGTGATGGCAATACTATCACGGTTAATACCCTGCCATACACCTATTGACTGGTAACCATTAAACATTTGGGAAACATTGGTACCCGTAATGGTATTGGTACCAGAGAAAAGAACTCCCGAACCACATCCGGCACTTTGGTTCCAGGCATTACCCTGGGCATTATTATCCTCAAGGCTCCAGCCTTCCTGTGGACTGCCGGGCAGGAAATAATCGCCAAAATAGGCAGGGCTACCTACTGTCCAGCCATCCTTGGCAGGGTCGGCTACGAAACCCAGGCCTGCAGTACCCGAACAACCTGTAGTACAGGTGTTTTTCATGGTAACACCACCCCTCTGGTGGTAACCACTCGGGGCAGCCTCGCTGCTACCAAAGGCACCATTAATATTGATACCTACCTCTACATAATTGCCTTGCAAAAACACATTGCAATTAACAAACTGGGCGTTTGCACCAAATGCAAAGCCAGTGAGCAGAAGGAATAACGATAATGATTTAGTAAATATATTTGACCTCATCTTGAATGCGTATTAAATTGAAATAATTGGATAAACCCTGAAAAACGACGCTTACTTACCTTTTGTAAATGGTATAGTATGCAATAGAACCTTATTTTCGCCATCATAAATACACAGGACATAGCTACCTGTTGTCAGTTTGCTGATGTCGATAGATTCATTGTACAGGTAGCTTTTTTCACGGGGTTTCCAGGTTTGGAGGGTATTGGCTTCAGGGGTATTAATACGGGCAGTAAAAAGGGTAGGTTGGGGTGTATTTAATTCCAGGTGGAGCACATTGGTTAAGGGCAGCGGGCTGATACCAAAATTTACATTGATATACTCGGTTATCCCTTTTGCCTTATTGGGTTGTGCAATTTCGAAATGACCAGCAATAATACTGTTGTCGGTATGATTGCCCGAAATCGTTGCCGATTGGTTTGATTGTTGGGCCTGTGCATTAGTGCCCAGCAGGCATAAAGCCAATAAAAAAGAAGGAATAAATATTTTGTACATGACTTGTATTTAATTGTTTATCAGAAATAATAAGGCTTATTACTTAGGTATTTCGACAAAACTGCAATTGAAATAGGCAAAGGGTTGGTAAATTTAATCATAATTTGTTACTTATGTACTAATTCTAATCACTAAATCAGGCTCGATAAAACAATTATTATCTTTTTTATTGCTGTTGGTTAAACAAATAGGGGTTTAGTAGCCTGGGGTTAATTATTTTCCGATAATTCAGTGGGTTTTTATTTGCTTTTTTTATTATGGCATCATTTTTGTTATAATTTTCATAAACCCTTTTTATGAGAATTAAAATACTAATAGCGGGCAATGACCCCATAGCACAAATAGCTGATAGCCAACTATTGAGAGATAAGGGAATGTTGGTATTTACCACCTATAACCAAACCAATATCCTCGAAATTATTGAGGAGATACAACCCGACCTGATATGGTTCAACCCATTGGGACAAGATAATGGCCTGGTAGAAACCTATAATAAGGTGCTGTCTTTTAATATTACTGACAAGATACCCGTAATCTATACTTTGTCTGAAGATGATATGTACCTGGTGACCCGCAAGCGTACCCTCATCAAGCAAAAAACCAACTTTATAGCCGATAATATTATTGAAGCCATAAAAATGGCATTCGATGTGCAGTTCAGGGTTTCAAATACTATAGCCGCTTCACTGCCCTATATTAACCAGGATTATGTGGGGAGTATCTGGAAGGTGTAGGGATTTCATAGAATATGATTCTTGTATTGATTTAAGAAATGATGGAACAGACCCTTTTTAACAGGGTGGTAGGGGCTAGGATAGGCCGGAATTGATGACAAGATTCGATTAGCAAGACCGCATAAGCTCAGAACACTATTTGGCTTCGGTATAATCTTGGGCTTTTGTTCTCCGAATTCCTGTCACAGACAGGCTGATTTGGTAGACACGGGTGATCCTGGCGGAACACCCGCGCCAGAGTGAGACTACTGTACCTATTTGATGAACGAGAGGATTGTTTGTAAAAACAGCAATAATTGGAAATGCGCTATTTCATAATTTTTTAAGTAGGGATTCCAATTTTTCTAATTGGTGTTTGTGCTTCGTAATATTTACCTCTTTTAGCTTTTGCAGGTTTTGAAGTTTCCAGGCGACTGCTGGGAACTGTTCAAAATTATAATAAGTCCAGTCAGGTGATGCATTGGCAACGCTCAAAAGGAAGTTTTTGTCGCTATGTGTCAGGCTTTTCTGGATTTTCTCTATCATTTGTAGCCGCACCTCTTCATATTCAGCATAGGTAAATACATCCTTAGTCATACCTGCAAAATGGTGCTCCATTGCAGAACGCTGGTCCTGCAAATTCGGCTCTATGATTTCATGCAATGGTCTTTCACTACATACAAGGCAGTAAATAAAGCCTGTTTTGATTGCATCTGATATTCCTTCATTTGCCATTAGGTGTTTCACATCAAAGAGGTCTCGTGGGTGTTGTCGGTCGAGAGCAGCACAAAGCTTTCCTCCATAGAGTTGGCTGGTAGGCACTATTTGCATTTCGCAAAAGACATTGAATTCATCCTGCGCACGATTGCATAGAGGCAACATTTGGGAATTGCCAATCATTCCACGACCCACAAGGCTGACCTCCACTTTTATTTCAGCTCCGGCAAGTGAGATTTGTAGTTTTCCTATTTCTTTCCGGTGTATTACCTGCACTCCAGGTATTGCCTTTCCTATGCTGCGTTGAATCCTTTGCAAAGCCTCACTAATATGGGTGATGCTGGAATGCCTATCTTCTATTGGAATATAAGTAAGGTCAATGTCCACCGAAAGACGGGGCATATTGCGAACAAACAAGTTGATTGCAGTCCCTCCGTGCAAGGCAAAACAGGTTTCTTTTGCCACTTCAGGAAGTACGTTAAGCAGCAATGATAGCTGCCTTTTATAGACTTCATTTGCCATAATCTGCTAATTCTTTTGCTATGGTGATTTGATATTTATCATTGTATACTCCATTCTTAACTATACTACGCTTGCCTTTTCCCAGGTCTATTTTGTCAGTTTCTAAGTATTTAAGCCAACCATGACCTACTTTCTCTGCCATATACAGGAATAAACGTTTTACTTTTATGGACTGGCATTGTTCAAGTAATGCTTGCACTTGATTCGGTCGAAGATTATTTAAACCTTCCATAACCTGTAAGCATTCCATAAGGTCTTGTTCCTCTGGTGCGAGGTACAGGCATTCCATCAGGGCGCGTACTGCCCCTGATATTTTTATAGAGAAATTTCTAAATTCGAAGTTTTCTAATCCCAAGTCAGTAGGCAGGAAAGAGGTTGGGTGGTAATTTATCGTAACTCCCCAGCCATGATTGACAAACCATTTGGGCAGATGGTCTTTCCGCTCTCCAAACACCGTAACTTTTTTAGTTGAAAACTCTAAATAGTGGGATTTCCCCAAGTAAGCTAGAGCCGTTCGTCCTCCAGGGTGAACGCTGAATAAAGATTGTGTTTGTAAAGCATATATTCCTCCTTCATAACCCACCTGATCTCCACTCCTTACCATTGCACCAGTACCCAAAGATTGCAGCCAATTTCCTTTACGGTAACGTTTCTGCAAATCAGTACTGTACCCATGTTCGGTAAGCCACGTGGATTGTAACACAACACCAGAAGGTTGTGACATTAGTAATTTGTTTATTTTTGTTGAAGATTCAGTACTCATAGGGCCATTAGATTACTTTTTTAAAATTAAAGTTATAGATTGTTTATATTTGCCAACGCAAAGGTACTAAAAGTACCTTAATAGTAACATTTATAAACTAATACTGAAAAATGTCAAGCTGAAATCTGTTGACTTAAACAGTTTTTTTAAATAGCAATTTTATTTTGTGGTGTTTTCTGCCAAAAACAATATGTACATACCTACTTAATGCCATCAGCAAAATCCCTGATTATTTGGGCTTGTTTATTATTCAATCCTGCTGAGTATTTTGTATTTTTCAAACTATTGCCTGTTATATTTTTATAGAATAAACAAGCTATGAGGTAAGAACCTTGTAGTGATGGATGGTTATCTGAATGGCTTTGATAAATTGGTATTGTTGGATGTTGGCTTTTGAACGTATAAAATGCATAGCCAACTTTTACTAAACCTGAGTTTATTTTTCTTGATATTTTTTCAAATTCCGCTTTAATTATGGCATATTCATCATCACTTTTTTTAATATATATTGAGCAATAATCTCCTTCAAGGTCATGATAGTTGGAAACTGATGAAATAGGAACGACCGTCATGTATAAATTTAGGGACATTTTTGAAAAGCAAATTTGCCGGGGGTATTCCTGACCCGCATAGTCTTCAAAAAGTATAGTTTTAGCATGTACTCTTTTAATAAGGCTGTCGAGAAAAATAAGGGAAGGCTCAAATGACAACTCCGCATATTTTGGATTCAACACTTTTGACCCTGCATCTTGCAGTATCACATAATCCCATTTTTGGTTTAATATCTTTTTTACTCCATTTGGGACTTCACCCTTTTCGGCTCTATGTCTTTGAAAGTCTTTATCTATTACATAGCAGGCATGTTCACATAACATAGCTCCAGCAAAGGTTTGTTGGTCAATTTTTATATTCAGTTTTTGTGCATCGCACATCTTTTGTATCGTTTGGGGCATGTTGTTATAATAGGTTAGGCTATTACCTATAAAAAGTACATGTTTTGTTTTTATAGTAGCATTACCATTAACCCAAACCAGAAGGAATACAATTGTAAAAGCACATTGAAGTACTTTCTTTGCTTTTCTTGCTCTTTTGAATTCTCTCATTTCATTAGTTTTTCTAGGCTGCTATTGGTTAATACCAACAATAATCAAGGGTAACTAATTTTCCTATTGATTAAACGCATTCAACGATATGTATAATGTTATATAATATGATTTGTACCAGCCTTTTTGCTTTCCAAAAAATCCCCGTTTAACTTCACCTATCCACAAACAGAAAGCAGGTGATTAAATTACCATTGAAAAATATTTTATTGGTGGCTATAGGCCTGGTTTTTCATTCAGGAAGAAAAATGAGGGTATAGGTTTTATGAGGTAATAGGATTGACCCTAACCCCTTTAACCCTATCTTCAGATGAAATTATTTGATAAGACCTTTAATACCTCCTCGCATTAAACCTCCCGGCAGAAATAACCGTGCCATCATCGCAGGTAAATTCGAAACTGCCGGTCATCATACTTGGGGTCATACTGCTAATTATTACATAGCCCGATGTAGATATTTTTGTAAGGGAACTAGCACTTGGCACATAATTTCCGAAGGTCATAGTTGAGGCAGGTCCTAAAATAAAGGTACCAGTGCCACCAGGCCAGTTTATAATATTCAGGTTTATTTGTGGTGGCCCACCTGTGCTGCCTGATAGTGTAGAACCTGAAATTGCCAGGTCATCGCTTACTGTTGGGTTATAAACTGCTATGCAAATACCACCGTTAAACGGGGTAGTACCTACTCTTGCAGTCATGGTATATGTTGTGGTAGATAAGCTGCCGGTACCAGAGCAACCACCCAAAAAAGCGATGCTTAATAATGCGATACTGATAAGACGGAAAAATCTAGTCATAGGTATAATTTTCATACAAACATAATAAAATATTTCAGAGTTTATTAGGCTTTTAGTCATTGATTTTTCATTTTCTTATCCTGCTTTAACCAAAAGTTAGTCTATATGAAAAGGCTTATTTACAAATTGATGTAATAAAAAAACCACCTCTGATATAGAGGTGGTTCCAATATTTTAGAATATCAATTAGTTGTTAGGAGTTGGGGTAACATAGCTGGCAGAAATAACGCCATTTACGAAATGCACACCTGCTAATGCCTCAATAGTATTAATGTCTACCTTGTGGTTAGCCAGCTTATCCTTAGGGTTAAATGGCTCTATATTGTGGAATTCGTAGCACAGGTACTCGTCGGTGCTAGGAATGTAAATCACCTTCCAGCACCACTCAGGTACTATCACATTGTTTTCCTTGCCTATTACCCAGTTGCGGCCAACAGTACCGGCAAATACTTTTGCTTTTTTGAATTTCTTTGCTTTTACTACTTCTTTTTCATGCAGTTTTCCCCAAAGTTCCTTGTGTAGGTTTTTAGGCATCGGCATTACATTGGTAAAGTAATAACTTTCCACATAAGCATCTTTGTCGCAGGTATTTTCGTCAGCAGCCATCATCTGTGCATTATCAAAAAGAGAATTATTGTAATCTTCTTTTAAAGATGATGCATCCGGGATTTGCGGGTCGGTAGCCAGTGTAATACCATGTTCACCTTTCAGCTTATTGCAATTAAACATATCAGGGGTTAAAGAATAAACCACCAATACTGGAATGTGCTGGGTTTTTGAAAAATAAGAAGTGAAATTCTGATTTCTGATTTTCACAATATCCTGTCCGTAAGCAGTGGAGCAGTAAGCAAAAAGCAGCATTAGTGCCAGCTTTGAGGTAATTTTAAAAATTCCTTTTTGCATATAAACCTTTTATTCTAGTTAACAATTTAAGAAAATGGATTGTCGAGGGATAAAAATATGACTTTCACCGTATTTTTTATAATTAATTCCCGTTTTTTGCAACATTAATTAAATTTTAGGATTTTTCAACGGTTATGGGACAAGGTTTTCACTAATTTTGCACCAGTTTTCATTGTATTAGAGAATTACCAGGTTTTTAGGTCTGGAAAAATGTCTTATTTATGGATCTCGATAGAGTACTTTATTTATTGCTGGTTTACCTTTTTGTAGCGCTTTCTATTTTCGGAATTATTTATCTGAGCATGAGGATGTTGCACGAATAGCAGGTGCCATACCACGACACAGTCAGGTCGTAATTCTGGTATTTTACATATATTTTTCTAATTCTTTTTCCATCTCCTTATACACCGTTTGCCTCAACGATGGCAGGTCTTCTATTTTCAAACCTTTTGCATTAATAGGCTCAAGATAGATTGCCCTGTTTTGGCCCGGCCACCACCGCCACCATGCATCGTAATGCCACCTGTGCACAGTGTCGGGTAATATTATTGGTAGTATATCAGTTTGGGTATTTATGGCTAGTCTGAATGCCCCATCATAAAAATCTTTAAGTGGTGCACTTGTCTCATTGAATGTACCTTCGGGGAAGATGAGGATGTTTGCTTCGTGGTGCAATACCCGCCATAATAGGCGCATACTTTTGGCCCTGCTATGTGGGTTGCTACGGTCTACCAAAACCACACATTGCTTATAAATGAACCCTATAAGTGGTATTTTAGAAACTTCCTTTTTACCTAATGCACGGAAATATTCGGGTATGGCAGGAAAAATTACCAAGGTATCCATATAGGATATGTGGTTGGCCACTATGATGTATTTGTTTTTCGCAGGGAATTTGCCCTTTACACTTACAGGCATGCCTATAACCCAAAGCCATACACCCATCCAGCCCCTGATAATACCAAAGATGGCTTTACGGGCACCTATTTTATCGAAGAAACCTAGAAAGAATAAAAAAGGCAACACCAACAGGAATCCCAACAAAAAGGTTAGAATTACCCAGGTAGTATAAAAGGGTTGAAGTACTTTCCTTATCAGCGAATTTCTACTCATGCATTGTAGGGATATTTGACCTTCCTACAGCTTGTTTCCCCTCCCATGGGGTCATGGTAACAAAAATAGCCAATGCAATGAATGCACACCAGAAAAGCCTTTTGAGTTTTACATCATCATCCATCTTCCTTTTTAGGAAGGTATAACCCATATGTACCAATACGATAGCAACAACCATACCCACACCGTGTTCCACAGCCCAGAAGCGGCTTACTGGGTTTTTCATCAATCCGCCACCTGCTGTTAACGCTCCTAACCATCCCTTCATAGAATATAATGCAAGACCTAACAACAATTGGATATCGCAACAAATGAGCAAAACCAATGCCATAGCCTTATTCGATTTTTTAAGCGGCTTTTTGCCCATAAAGCTAATCAGACTCTGTAGTGATACTATAAGAGCAAATAATAAAATCAGGTAACGTATAATGCTGTGTAAAAAAAGCAATTGGGATGTCATAAAAGTCGTTTATTTTTTAAAGGTATATTGAATTTCTGAAAAAAAATATCATCAATAAAATTTGTCAAAAAAGGAGTGTTATGTCTCTAATAGACAATACCTTACAGTTAATTTAAGTGCACATGTATTATGCTAAATTTACAATATAACATTAGGGTTTCTTCAAAATCAATTCCATCCTTGTGTTTCCCTTAGGTTCATGATATGGGCAGCATGGTGCCTGCTATGCCATGCATAAAGGGCTACCACCTCCCAAATTGGGAAATTGCGTTGGTGTTCAGGGTGATAATAGGTGCGTTGCCATTGTTCGGTACTGATATTTTCAAGCAGGGCAACAAGCCTCCTGTGTAGCGCATGAATGAGGGTAACAGAAACGTTTACCGGAACGACCTTAGTATCGGGCAATTCGGCCCAGGCTTTTTCGTCGTAGGGTTTCACGGTTGGGTTATCTTCTGTTAGGGCTAGCTTCACCCTTACAAAAGCGTTCAGATGGCTATCAGCAATGTGGTGAACCACCTGTGGTATGTTCCATCCGCCTTCACGATAAGGCACCTGCAATTGAGCCTCATCCAGGTTTTCAATTGAGGCATCGAGCCATGATGGCATATTAGCCAATACATTTAGCCATTCGTTTTTTAGCTCTTCTGTAAATGCTTCTGGCTTCTGGTACCTGCCTACCGGGTACATCAGGTGTTCCATATTATTCTCCATTGTGGGTGTGGTTTTGATGCAAAATAAAGCAACCAGGAAGATTGTTCCTGGTTGCCTTGAAAAACTTATTTTTTTGGTTTTGCCGGTGCTGGTGCTTTTTTAGGCGCTGCTCCTGCTTTTTCCATTTCTTCTATATCATGTACTCCCTTATCATTAGGGTCTATCTTAATTATTTTTTCCTTATAAAGGTTCATGTTTTCCTTGTCTTTCTTGTTGTAGAAATAATAGAGCAAGTATTCGTATACACCTTTCAGGTCATTTTTCTTCTCATAGCTATCACCACCTACATTGTTCAGCCATTTCATGAAATAAGGTACTGCGGCACCAGATGTAGCTTCAGAGTCAATTGCCATCTGGGTACGTCCCTGCCAGAAATAAGCTGAATTCTGATCTGGGTATTTACCTGCAAAATCATTGAAGGCATCCATTGCCTTGTTGTAATCTTTGCAATACCAAAACATGATACCCCTCCATGCATAGTCTGAAGGCTGTGTTTCAGGATTAGCTTTAATCAGGTTATTGTACCATTCGCCTGATTTGCAATAATCTTTTTTCGTCTTATATGCTTCTGCAATTTGGCGGTAAACATCAGTCTTATTTTGTGCTGTATCACCAGCAATACCCTTAGCATAGTAGTAACCAGCAGAATCGAGCATATTCACCTTGATGAACAATTTACCATATTGGATATAGTCAGCAGGTTTAATGTTTTTAGGATCTTGTGTCTGGAAGTAAAGACGGGTATAATTCAATGCTTGCATAGAGTCGCCACATTCGGCCATTGAGAAACCAAGGATACCATAAAGTTCTACTTTGAATTCATTGGTAAGGTTTTCAGTTTTAATGAGATCCTGGGCAAATTTAGCTGCATCGCAGTTGCTCTGCGCTAGGAATAAACCTTCAACATAAAGCCTCTTATCAGCCAGGGTACTATCGCTTAGCTGGTAGTATTTTTTAAGGTTGGTCAATGCCTGCTGGTATTTACCAGAGCGGCTATATGCATTTGCTAATGACTTATAGGGCAATGGGTTGTTTGGGTCAGCGTCCTTTGCTTTAGAGTAGTTATCAAGTGCGCTTGAGTAGTTGCGGGCATCATACCAAAGGTCACCGATACGGGTATAACCCAATGAATTATTAGGGTCTTTTTCGGTAACATGCTCATAGTTACTCATGGCATCACCACCACCACCGGCTATCCTACGGTAGGTATCGCCCATACCTATATGTATATTGGCATCCTCTGTTTTTTCAAAAACTTCCTTGTTTTTAAGCATGATGTCTTTATACCATGCTATGGCCTGGCTGGCATCACCACCTTCGCTATAAGCCATACCTTCAGCAGCAAATTTGGTTTGTATCCACTCTTTCTTTTTACTCTTTGCTGCCAGGTCTTTAGCTATCTGTAGGCCTTTCGTAGCATTTTTGGTAGCATAGGCTACACGTATAGTACCCGAAATATTGGCCGGGTCTTCAGGGAATTTAGAGAACACTTCGTTTGCCCTGGTGGTGTTACCGGCATCAAGAAGGCTTAACCCAAAATAGTAATTGGCCTGGGCGTCGGTAGCAGCAAGGGGTTCGAGTATGCGCTGGGCACTTTTGAATTTTTTATACTGGTACATTTTTATGCCATCCTGAACAGTCTGGGCATTTGCGCCGGCAGTAATAGCTACTGTAGCGGCAATCATCATTATTTTCCTTATGTTGTACGTCATAGTACTTGTTTACTGTTTTATTTTTAATGTATTATTTGTTGTTGATTTCTACGTCTCTGATGACCATTTCACTTCTTACCGGGAAAAGGTGCGAATGAAAAAATATCAGTTGTCCACGTTGTGCTGCTAAGAAGTTTGCAAAACCCGTGCCAAGTCCGGGATAACTTTCCCTATTTATATAATATAAGGTGCGGGTAAGCGGGTAAGACCTCAATGCTATATATGCCTGATAGGGTTGGAGGTACTCTTTTGTTTTATCATTTAACAGATGTACAACTTTTACATCGTTAATGAAAGTGCCCGTATTACCTGGGTCGTAGCTATCACTTACATAACTAAGCCCTACAAAACCTATGGCATCGGGGTTTTTCATTACATAGTCTACCACTTCCTGGCTTCCCTTGGCGGCGAATACATTTTTACCAAGGGTATCGCCTTTAAGCACCGAATCAGTGATATACCTAAGGATGCCTGAGGATTGGTTATCAAATACAACAGTAAGTTTCTTTTTATAAATACCACCCAGGATACCTTTAAGTGCCGGCATATCTAGCATTGTTTCTGGGGACTCTTTATTAACAATCACAGCTATACCCTCACGTGCCAAAGGAAGTGCGACAGGGAAAATTTGTTTTTGCTCGCACAAATCCTTCTCAACCTTTGTCAGGTCTCTTGTAACCAATATGATGCGGGCTTTGTTATCGAAATAATCTTTAAAACATTCTGACTCTGACTTGTAGTGTATGGTGATTTTTGCTTCGGGCCAACTGCTGTCAAATACTTTTTTCTGTGCTTCAATTATGGGTTGGAATGCTTCATCAGCAGATATGTCGATGGCCCCCACGGTTAGGGTATCAGCATGCTGGGGCGTGGTATCGCAAGACACCACAGTGATGCCAAGGGTCATGCAAAGAATAAAGATTTTAAACCAACGCATAAAAAGCCGCAATTTTACTCATAAAATTATACAATCGTGATTATTATATTTGCTGTAACAATAATTTAACAGGGTTGAGTAGTCCCTGAAAGACTATAAATACAACAATTTCATGTCTTTAATATTGTGGTAGGTAGTAATATTAACAGTCTGTTCTCATGACTTTTATTGGTTCACATTTGGTTCATCCTTCTCCTTTTGGGGCAAAATAGCCTTTATACCCCTGTACAACCTTGCACAGCCGCCAATAATCATCATGCTGCCCAACACATAAGCAACATAGGGTGGCACATCCATTTTGCCAAATGTTTTATAATACACCACAATGACACCAATTATAGCATAAAACAAGCCCATGCCTATATCCATACCCACACGAAGGTTGATACTCCTTTGATGTTTAATCTCCTCTGAATTCATACGCTATAATTTGGTGGGCAAAATTAGGAATTTAATTCTAAGCCTATCCCATTGATAAGATGCGGTATTTGGGAAATTCCATAAAGGGGCAAGTTGGGGATGGTGATAATTATGAAGTATTAGAGTGATTGGATTTCTTCGAGGGAAAGACCTGTTGCGCTTCTTATCAGATTTATATCAATCCCTGAATCTTTCATGGATTTTGCTACTTTCCTTATGCCATTCAATTCACCCTGGTTCAGGCCTTCCTGCAAACCCTCAGCACGACCTTGTGTATGCCCTTGTTCAATGCCTTTAGCCAATGCTTCCTTAGATGCAGTGTTTACAGCACTATCAATAACATTTTTCAAATCCCAATATGCTTTTTGGCTATAGTCGTAGCTTGCTCTTTCCTGAGGTGTGTACTTGGCAACTTCTGCTTTGGCAAACGCCGCTAGGAATACAACTTCATTGTTAAATATCTGTGGTATACTTTGGAAATCCCTTAAGTATTTGATGAAATAAAGCCATTTGTCGAGCCTGGTGACCAACTCATCTTCTGTTTTTTTGAAATTGGGCATTTCAAGGTAGATATAGGTAAGCTTATCATAAAATGTCTTACTCAACTGGTTCTTTAGTTTAATCTCATGTTTTACCAGGCTTTTATCAGCTTCATCGCCATAATCATTAAAGGTAAAATCAAGAATGCCTATGCAGTAGATGGCTTTAAAATGTGCCAAAAACTCCGAATTCCGATCAGTATAGTTGGTGACGGGAAATGATGAATAAAAATTTGGTTTAAGACCAAAATAATTCATTTCAGCAATTTGAAGTTCCACTATATACGTTTCTCCATTAATGTCTTCACAATAAATATCTAGTACATCACTGGTTTAACTTATTTTTGGACTGATAAGATCGTCATTATTAAACGACAGTTTTTCGATATTAATGGTTTCAGGCAATACAGAGTTAAGAAAATCAATTGGAGAAACCACATTAGAAGCTTCCCCAAATATTTTTCTAAAACCAAAATTGGTAAACTGGTTTCCAAACCTTGTTTCCATCTATTTCAAATTGCCGTATGAAATTACAATTTCTTTATGAGTTCTTGGCTCAATTAATGATAAAGAACTGCATATTGAGGATGTCTTCGCAATCTATAAAGCTATGTTAATACTATTAAATTGCGGTTAATCACCTTATGGATTTTTCAAATTGAGTATCTTTAAGTAAACAAGCGTTTTATGTTACGTACCAAAATTACCATTCTTGCATTGCTGGCCACCACAATGGGCTTTGAAGCCATGGCGCAAACCAAACAAAGACTGAATATTGATGAGGCCACCGTTTTCCTGGTGGGGGCCGAGTTGGTAAGCAGTACCGAGATTAGCCTGGCTAAAGGCGAAAATGAATTTCTGTTCACCAATGTGGCTGGTGATGTAAATGCCGCAAGCCTCAATGTGAAGGCCACTAATGGTATAGTAGTGGAGTCGGCTACCTTCCAGAATAACTACCTAAGTGAAGAAGCCATATCGCCAAAGGCAAAGGAAATAAAGGACAGTATGGAATTGATGAGCGAGTATATAAGTACCCTGAATACCCATATCGCAGTTATAACTGAGCAGGTAACAGTACTGGAGGGAAACCGTAAGGTAGGTGGAGATAATACCGGCCTATCTGTAGCTGAGCTCACCAAAATGCTTGACCTTATTAATACCCGCTTAGAAACCTACCTCACCAATAAGCATAAGGAAACTGATAAACTGACTAAAGCCAATGAACGCTGGACCAAACTGAAAAAACAGCTCGACGAAGAGCAAAAAAAGGATTTCCAGCCAGGTGGGCAATTGCTGGTTAAGTTTTATGCCAAAGAGGCCACAAAATCGGCCATACAGATTAATTATGTAGTGCCACATGCCGGATGGACACCTACCTACGATATTATGGCTGATAATGTAAACGGCCCTGTAAAACTTTTTTATAAGGCCAATATTACCCAGAATAGCGGGGTGAAGTGGAACAATGTCCATCTTAGCCTATCTACCGGTAACCCGCAGGAAGGGGTGAATGCACCTGTTATGAGTCCATGGTATCTTGCATTTTATGTGCCTCCTGTGTATAATAACTATGCTAATAATATGGCAATGGCTCCTGCACCACCAGCTATGTATAAGAAATCAATGAGGGCTGAACAAGCTAGTGAAGACGTATTTGCTGGTAGTAATACTACTATGAACCAATATGTGTCTGTAGATAATTCAGGTATCAATACAAGTTTCGATATTGAGTTACCTTATACCATACCTAGCGATGGGCAGCAGCACCTGGTAGCCATAAAAAAATACGAGCTACCTGCTACCTACCGCTACTTTGCCATACCCAAACTGGATAAGGATGCATTTTTGCAGGCTGAGATTACCAATTGGGAAGACCTGAACCTGCTCCCCGGAACCTCTAATATCTTTTATGAAGGCACCTATGTGGGCCAGGGTACACTTGACGTGAGGAACCTTAAAGATACCATGACCATATCGCTGGGCAGGGATAAGAAAATTGTGGTGAAGAGGGAGCGTGATTCTAAATTGCGCAGTGTGAAAACCATTGGTACCAACATACGTGAATCGTATAACTACAATATAACTATAAGAAATGCCCGTAAGGAAAAAATCAATCTGATTGTACAGGACCAGCAACCGGTGAGCAATGATAAGGATATAGTACTGGAAGATGTAGATGGTGGTGGTAGTGAATTTGATGCCACAACCGGCCTCATGAGCTGGACCCTAAACCTCGCACCCAATGAATCGAAGAAAGTAACCTTCGGGTTTACTGCGAAATACCCTAAAGGAAAGGTTATTGCGAATTTGAAATAGGTTGCGAATGATAAATCCGTAGCCTTGAAATTTCAAGGCTACAGATTTCTTTAAATCAGAATTTGGTTATCTATTATTAATTTGAGTTGGTGTATTGAATTATATAATTTCGTACTTTAGCATCATGGCAGAGAGAAAAGAAATAAAGCCAGGTAGTAATATTCTAAAACTGGTAGCTCAATCAGCGGCTTCAAAAAGCAATCATGTACACGTAATATCACGTGGTAATAAATGGATTGTAAGAAGAAATAAGGCGTCAAGAGCCTTAAGAATTTTCAATACTATTGATGAGGCTATTGAAAATGCTACTCTATATGTAAATACGGGGAAGGCAGTATTTGCAGTAGTTCATGATAGAAATGGAATGGTAACAGAAAAAATTACCGCATGAGTTTTGAAAGAAGTGTTTTTATAAATTGTCCTTTTGATGATAATTATCGACATTTACTTCAGCCACTGCTATTTTCAATATTATATTTAGGGTTTGAACCGAAAATTGCTTCAACCATTTCATCTGGTAATATTAGAGTACAGGAGATAAAAAAACTTATAAAAGATTCCCAATATTCAATTCATGATATTTCAAGATGCAAGCCCTTATTTGCAGGCGATATGCCAAGGTTTAATATGCCATTTGAGCTAGGGCTTGATATTGGTTGTCAAACATATGGTAGCCGCAAATTAAATGATAAGAAATGCCTGATATTGGAAACAGAAAAGTACCACTATCAAAAAGTAATTTCAGATATTAGTGGCCAGGATATTAAAGAACATGACGATAACCCACAAAAATTAATTTCACAAGTTAGAGAGTGGTTCATTGGGCTATTAAATATGCGATTGCCGGGTGTTGAAATGATATTCGCACAATACAATGATTTCACATTTGATATTATTCAAGATTTAGCTGTGGAAGGATTCAGCCAAAAGGAACGTGATAGTTTATCAACTACTGAGTTTATTATGCTGGCAAAGGAATGGATTCTCAATATCGATATTTGATTTAAAATGAATAGCCGTCTGAAAAACAATTCCAGACGGCTATTCATTTTAATATTTTTCTAATCAATCAACACATTCCCCGTCATATCCGCAGGGATATTGAGGCCCATATATTTGAGCATAGTAGGTGCGAGGTCGCCTAGTTTGCCTGGCCTTAGTACTCCTTGATAATCATTGCTTATCAGGAAGAGGGGCACAGGGTTCAGGGTATGGGCCGTATTGGGGGT
>CANGSR010000009.1 GCA_947456055.1 Chitinophagaceae bacterium | reverse complement strand
GTGAATATTACAAGTACTATTGAGGGCGTATTACAATCACTGGCACCACTGGCACGGGAGAAGGAGGTAAATATCCGATTCAATAAGCCCGATAGTATGTTCCTGCTGCTATGCGATAAAGACCTTATAAGGCAGGTGATGTATAACCTGATTTCTAATTCACTGAAATTTGTGCCCGCCAATACAGGCGTGATAACCATAGTGGTGCTTGATGAAAATGAAGAAATGAAAATATGGGTAGAAGATAATGGCAAGGGAATACCCACCAATATGCATACCCTGATATTTGACAAGTTCTTCCAGGCCCACAACCAAACCCTACAAAAGCCCCAGGGAAGCGGACTGGGACTGGCTATATGCAAAAAAATACTAGACATGCATAATGGACGTATATGGGTGGAGAATGTGGATGGACCTGGTGTTAGGTTTGTATTAACACTACCCTACAATCTTTAGTTTTGTGCTTCACCACTTGTACAATAACTTTGCAGCAAGTTCTGTAGCGGCTAAAGATTCATGAAAAAAATACTTATAGTAGACGATGACCCTTATATCCTGATGTCATTAGAATTCCTGATGAAGAAGGGAGGTAATGAGGTGATGATAGCCCGTAATGGTACAGAAGCCCTTGATGCCATTAATACCAATAAACCCGACCTGGTAATACTGGATATTATGATGCCTGATGTGGATGGGTATTCCATATGCAGCTATATCAAATCTACCGATTCCCTTAAAGATATTATAGTTGTGTTCCTTACCGCCAAGACGCAGGAGGCCGATGTAGAAAAAGGCCTTGCCCTTGGTGCTGCCAAATACCTGAGTAAGCCGTTTTCGACCAGGGAACTTGTTAAGGAGGTGAAGGCGCTGCTGGGGTGATTTTAAATTGAAAATCTTGTGTACTAATCAATTGCGTTTACCCGATAAATCGTAGGGCTGTTGCAATCTCTGAAATTATGTCACCCCTTCGGGGTTTTGCCCTTTTAAATTGGTAATTTTACTATAATCCTTTCATCCCTTCGGGATTTTTCAGCCCGAATTAAACAGAATGCAACAGCCCTGCCGATAAATTGGGGTATATCCTTTTTGGGTATAATTTGCTACCAAACTTTTGACTCCTATGGAGTCTGCCTGACAATTCGTGAGAATTGTGAAGTGTGGTATATACATTGCTATTTTCGTCAATCAGGAGATTGACGACCACCACGACGGAGTCTGAAGACTCCGCCGAACACCATATCCAATAAAATCTATTGTTCGGCGAATACTCCGTCTTCGTCGTGGTGGTAGCAATTCTCCCGGAGTCCGAAGTGAGATGATTGAGTTGGATAATATAGCCTGTCCATCCTGAGATTTTCTTCAATGCCCTTTATCCTAATTTGTACAATTTTACTTATTTTTGTGTATACATTTAAAACCAATGAGAACTAACATCGATTTAAACGAACAATTAATCAATGAAGCGATGTTACTAAATGATGCAAAGACAAAAAAGGAAGTGGTAGACCTAGCACTTCAATATTATATTGGCTCACTTAAACGCCAGAAAATGAAATCCTTGTTTGGTAAAGTTACGTGGGAAGGCAACCTGAAAAAAATGCGTGAAATATAATTAAAGACTCTGACTTCGTCCCCAAAAATGTGTTCGGCGAAGACTCCGTCTTCGTCGGGGAGGTAGCAATTCTCCCGAATTGCGAAATATGATCCTAAAACCACCAAACAATAACTACCCACATTTTCACTACCCCCATTAAATAAAACCAACTGAAATATTATTTTTGCAGCCTACAGTATGCTTCAAAAATCCCATCAAGCAATTATAACTGCGCTTATTTGCCTGCTTTTTTCAACCATCACCTATGCACAGGCAGATGTACCTATGCAGGGATTTGGCATAGAGGCAAATCTGATGGCGGGTAAGATTATCAAGCACTCTAAAAAATTCACTGCTCCTATACCCTATATTTCTACCGCATTGGATATGAATTTTGTCTGGCAGACCTATGGTAAAAAAGATTGGCAACAAAAACGTAATTATCCGCTTATAGGCTTTGGCTTCACCTATACCGACTATGGCAATAATGAGGTTTTTGGCAATTGCCTGGGTGTATATCCCGAACTACAGGTGCCTCTTATCAGGAAAAACAATTTTGAATGGACCATTAGGTTTGGCAACGGACTGGGATATGTGACCCGCAAATACCAAAAAACCCCTCCAGTAGATACTTTAAACACTGCTATAGGTACCAATTTCAATGATTTTGCCATATTCTGTACCGATGTGAGGTGGCATATTAACCATCATTGGGATGTGCAGGCAGGGGCTAATTTCACACATATTTCTAATGCCGACTACCACTCACCTAATCTGGGTGTGAATATGGTAGGTGCACATATGGGTGTGAGGTATTTCCCTACAACATCTAATCCTGTGCGCATTAAAAAGAATCTGGAACCATTACCCAATCGTTGGCTTTTTGAGGCCCGTATAGGTATTGCACACAATGAGGCACGGTCTGAGGGCAACCCCGAACTGCCCACCTACCTTACCTCCTTATATATGAGCCGCAGGTGGCTGGGGAAGAATAAATTCTACTTCGGGGCCGATGCAGCATCACATGAGGATGTGTACCAGGAACTTAAATACTGGACCCGGTATGTGGGGCATGAAAGGGCGCACGCCTGGGATGGGGGGATTTTTGCAGGTAACGAATTCCTGGTGGGTCGCATAGGCATCCTGGCACAGGTGGGGGTTTATTATAAGCAGACCTACCTGAAATTTGACCCGGTTTATGAAAAAATTGGCATTAATTACTACCTTATACAAAAAGAAAAAGGGCCTGTGAAGGAGGTATTTCTTTCTACCATACTATTAACGCATGCTATAGTTGCCGAACTAGCTGAAATTGGTATAGGATTTAGTTTTTAGTACCCTAAATAGTTAAAATGATCAATTCTGACTTTTATCAGTAATTTTAATTGTGTGCTTAGGTAATTTTGCACCCTAAATCTAAATCTAAATCTATATGTCATTACACCTGGGGGATATGGTTCCCGATTTCAATGCGTCGACAACTATTGGAGACATCAATTTTTATGAATACCTGGGGGATAGCTGGGGTGTACTTTTTTCACATCCTGCCGACTTTACACCTGTATGTACTACCGAACTAGGCAGGACAGCACAGTTGAAAGACGAGTTTGCCAAAAGGAATGTAAAGGTGCTTGCACTAAGCATAGACCCTCTTGACAAACACCTTAGCTGGATGAAAGACATCAACGAAACACAGCACACAACCGTTGATTTCCCGATTATTGCTGATGAAAACCGCAATGTGGCTACGCTTTATGATATGATTCATCCTAATGCATCGGCTACAGCTACTGTGCGTAGTTTGTACATCATAGGCCCGGATAAAAAGCTAAAATTATACATCACCTACCCTGCCTCAACAGGTAGGAATTTCGTAGAAGTTTTGCGTGTCATTGATTCCTTACAATTGACAGCTGAATATAGTGTTGCAACCCCGGTAGATTGGAAAGAAGGCCAGGATGTAATAGTAGTACCTACCATCTCAACCGAGGATGCCTATAAGAAATTCCCTAAGGGGCTGAAGGTTATTAAGCCATATTTAAGGTATACACCACAGCCTAATAAGGATTAATGAAATAACCCGATAATTTAATAGATGAATATAAACGACAATGCCACACCTTTTATAGATGTGGCATTGTCGTTTATGGTATAAAATCTACTACCAGTAAATCCTGTAAGGATGAGGGTTGGTCTTTGAATGGGTAATAATAGCAATACCTGCCCTTAATGATATATAGCTAGGCTGGAATAAATGAGCCACATTGCCTTTCATGTTTTTATAATCATCGCCTGCTACATCCATAATTGGGGTAACGAGGAATCCAAAATCCTGATTGAAAAACAGGTGAAAATTGCCACCGAGGTGATAATATTCAGTGAATCCAAAACCTAAACGGACTGCGTAAGCACTTATGGTGGAAGTTTTATCAATAAGGCTATCGTAAGTTGCCCCTTGTGTAGACCAAGAAGCATTGTTCCATTTCCTAAGTGTGGCAGTACCCGATTGTAAGTCGCCTACCCCAGCATTAGCATAAGCCTGTACCTGGCCTGACTTGCATAATTGCCAAACAATCATTGGTGATACGAAGCGATAGGTGAGATTATACCTTACGCTTGTGCCAGTTGTTGCGGCCCTCTCTTTATCGTAGTAAATATTAAATTGCTGGAATATTTCCATACCACCAGTTCCGATGCCATTGCCTACACCTTTAAACTGGTAGGAACCATAGCTATACCCCATGTTGTAATTATTCTTAGTTGTAATACCTATACCATCAAAACCGAAGTAAAAGGCATTACCAAAACTTGACAAACCTGATAGAATGGTAAGTGTTAAAAGTAATAGTCGTTTCATTGGCGAAAAATAATAAAAAAATCTGTCTTACAAACGTTTTTAGAGAAATTTCTATGATATGAAGAATATTATTAGTCCAAGTAAGTGGTAAATAGGCAGGTTTAGGGTAAATGAAGGCAATAGGTACTTGCTAAAGCAATAATCCATACCAGCTATCGTTATCCACTTCCATGAATGATTATAATCAATCACCCCTTTTTCACCTTACTCAATCACAGCTTTTGACTTACTTTAGCGGAATGAAGCAATCTTTTCTCTTCTTAGCAGTTTTGGCTGCACTCCCTGCTATGGCCCAACCTAAATGGCAGCAGCGGGTAGATACTAAAATTGAGGTTTCGCTCGATGACAAAAAGCATTTCCTGCATGCCACTGAAGAATTTATTTATACCAATAATTCGCCCGATACCCTAAAGTTTATTTACCTGCATCTGTGGCCCAATGCCTACCTACACGACCATACCCCATTTGCCAAACAACAGGACAGAAATGGCAATACCAATTTCTATTATGCCAAACCCAAAGACCGTGGCTATATAGATAGCCTGAAGTTTATGGTAGATGGTAAATATACCGAGTTTGCCCAAACCCAGGATGAACCTGATATTGCCCGTATAGACCTGGAAACACCCTTATACCCAGGAAAGAAGATAGTGGTATCGACCCCATTTAGGGTAAAGGTACCCAAGGTTTTCTCCCGCATGGGGCATTCAGGCCAGGCCTATTATATATCGCAGTGGTTTCCTAAACCAGCAGTATATGATACGAAAGGATGGCACCCTATCTCCTACCTGGACCAGGGAGAGTTTTATAGCGAGTATGGTTCTTATGATGTGGCTATCACCCTGCCTGCTAACTATGTAGTAATGGCTACCGGCAATTGCCTTGACGAAAATGAAAATAACTGGCTGGATAAAAAATCAAAAGACTCCCTTCCCTCCGATACTTTATATAAGAAAAGCACACCGTATAGCACCCCCGAAACAAAGACCATCCATTTCCACGAAGACAATGTACATGATTTTGCCTGGTTTGCCGACAAGCGTTGGATAGTAAGAAAAGACACGGCAGTTTCGCCTGGTAATAACCTTGTAGTAACTACCTACACTGCCTTCCTGCCCCAATACCAGAAGTTATGGAAGCACGGCAATGATAACCTTAAGGAAACTATTCATTGCTATGGTAGTTGGGTAGGCCCCTACCAATATAAAACAATAAAAGCAGTATTGGGCGATATGAAAGCAGGAGGTGGAATGGAGTACCCTACTGTAACTATTATAGACAAAGCAGCCCAAAATAACCTGAAAACAGTATTAATACACGAGGCTGGGCATAACTGGTTTTATGGTATGCTGGGTAGTAATGAGCGTGACCATGCCTGGATGGATGAGGGCATGAATAGTTTTTACGAACAAAAAACAACCATCAAAGACCACGACACCATAAAAAACTATAAGGTAGCCAGGACCGAAAACCTGATTTTATATGAATTTATGGCAACTGCTGAAGACCAGCCTATAGAACAGACTTCAGATAAATTCAAGAAGCTGAATTATGGACTAGATGTTTATTTTAAAACAGCCGTTTTTATGCGCTGGATGGAGAAATATATGGGTGAGGCCGATTTCGGCAAAGGCATGAAAGAGTATTTTGATACATGGCATTTCCACCACCCCTACCCAGAGGATTTCAGGAAGATAATGGAAAAGAATACCCCAAAATCTCTAGGATGGTTTTTTGATACCTTGTTACAAACCGACCGTAAGATTGATTTTAAAATCATTAAAGCACGAGTGAATGGCAACAATACCGAGGTGACCATTAAGAATAAGTCAGGTATGCGCCTGCCTGTAATGATAAATGCCTACTCCAAAGACAGCATAGTGTCCTCAGGTTGGGCCGGGGCTTTTGTAAAGGAAACTACTATCACCCTTGCAACTACCGACTGGGACAAAGTAACAATTGATAAAGCAACACCTGATGTAGTACCTGCCAATAATGCCTGGAAGCGCCATGCCCTTATACATAATTTCGGATTAAGGATGAGGCCGTTTATGGGTTTTAATGAAAGCGAAAAAAGTCAGTTTTATGTTACTCCAGCTATTGGTGCCAACCATTACGATGGGTTTATGCTAGGTCTTGCCATTCATAATCTTACCCTTCCTGAAAACAGGTTCAGGTTTGCGCTTGTGCCTATGTATGGTTTTGCCAGCCAGCAAATGGTAGGTGCTGGGTCAATAGGTTATGTTTGGTTTCCCAATAGCCGGTTTAAGGAAGTAATATTACAGGTAGATGGAAAATCATTCCATGACTACGAACCATCGTTGGGTCTTAAGGACGAGTACTATAATAGGTATACCAAAATAGCCCCCTCCATCACCTTCACCTTCCATGAGCATGATGCCCAAAGCCCGGTTATCCGCACGCTGCAGATAAAGGGATATAGCATTACCAAAGACATTTACGGTGTAAACTATATCAGCACGGGCAAAGTATCATCAGTATCCACACAAAATTTCTATGGCCTGGTGCGCTATAGCCATGATAACCGTCGTACTTACAATCCATTTAGCTTTAATCTTGAGGGGCAGATGGGTGCCGATTTTGCCAAACTGAGTGCGGAGGGAAAAATAAAAATAAATTACAATGTAAGAAACAAGGCCCTTTATGTAAGAGGGTTTGTAGGCAAGTACTTCCCTATTACCAACGACCTTGCAGTAACCTCTATCTACCAATTGAATTCGAGCTATAGCGGTAAAAATGATTACCTCTATGATGGGACCTATTATAACCGTAACGATATTAATGGCCACTACTCAGAGCAAATATCTATTCAGGAAGGCGGGTTTAAGGTGCCGGTATTTGGCAATGTGAGCCGAAGCGACAACTGGATGGCCACCCTAAATTTGGAAACTGACCTTCCCCGCCTTAAATTTTTACCTATCAGGATATTTTTCGATGCGGGTATTATACCTAATGCCACACCAAGTATCTCAAATGCCAGCTCCAGTACCCTGCTTTACGATGGCGGCTTAGAAATATCTATAGCCAAAAACGTACTGAATGTATATATACCTATAATAATGAGCAACGATTACCAGAACTACATTATCAATTCATTTGGTAATAAAAACAGGTGGAACCGCAGTATATCATTTACCCTGATGTTGCAAAATATTAATTGGCTTAAGGAAACTTCTAAACAAATAAGGTCATCACTCAACTAATAAAATTATCGTAATTTAGTGTAGAAATTACAAGTTTCCACCATAATAAAACACCCGAATATGCGTTATATAGCTATGAAACACCTTATGATTTGCTTACTAATGCTGGTTGCTTTGGTATCAACCTCTTGCAGGAAAAAAATGCCTGTCATGAGTACCGACCCTAATGGATATGAAATAGATGTACCTGGGCCGGCGATACAATTGAACAGCTTCCCCTTAGCGGTAGGCCATATGTGGGTATATGATAATGGAGATACTGTAAGAGTGGAAAAGGACACTACCATAGGTGGAATAGCTGCATTTAAGGTTACCAAGACCAATTCCGGCCATACAGGCCGCATATACTATGCAAACATGTCTGATGGTTTACATCTGCTGGCTACTAATTGGCAATATTCTTATTCTGCAGGTTTTACAGCACCTCTTTATCCTGATGTTGCAACCAAGGATTCACTTCTTTTTCCTGATGCCACCTTTTTAGCCCTCAAATTCCCTGCAGCAATAGCCAATAGTTGGGAACCTGTTTTTACAGCCACTTCATCATTCATGGTACAGAAAACCTGGGAAAGCTATGTAAAAGTCACTACAAAAGCGGGCACCTTCAACTGCGTTAAATTAAAATCAAATGGTGGCTATTACACCGAGTATTATAGCGATAAAGGCCTGATAAAAGTAGCAGAAGAGGTTAATTGTTTTACCTCACCATGCCCACCACTATATACCCATTTAGTTTATGTAAACTTTTAGGGAACCCCAAATTATACAAATTCAATCCAATAATAAAAACTGGAGTCACCACCGTTTCTTATGGTCAGACGCCTTTTTTATTGGCATATAATCAATATGAGCGCCAATTCGAAGTGGTCTGACCACAAAAAAGCGGTGCTAACCACTTCGAATTCATTTCCATTACGAATTTCCTAACCCACAAACACATCAAACAACTTTCGGATTCTCTTTATTCTCCCCTCACTCATTTCATCGCCCCAACTAAGACTTATCTGTGCCTCATATGTCGCTATCAATTCCATTTTCAAAGTAGGATTGCTATTCCAAAAATCCTTTTTGGAGGTAAGAATGCTATTCAATAAGTCACCTGGATAAAAATCCCCTTCGGCAAATAGGTTCTCTTTGAGTTTTTCCAGGGCTATCGGAATCAATAAATCTAAAGCCTCATCTTGATTAATCAATAATCTTAGGTCTTCAGTTTCAAATTGATTGATTGGTTTCCCACGCAGTTCATAAACTCTTATTACAAGTTTAGTTGCATTTTGAGGTGGTTTACCCCAAAACACCTGCTCATGTTCTTCAATGGTATTTGCTAGGCCGTTCATTTTTCAATTTGACCCCCAATCATAAATAATGTTTCACTTCCTTCCATATATCTCAGTCCATATCTTGCCATCAGCCTTTCGAAATACAAGGTGCCAGGATGAGTCTTTAATGATATCGTTATAACGGTTATCAGGTTCAATATTGTCGAAAACTGTGTAGTTGGTAGCTTTATCAATATCCCATTTTACATTCCTGAAAACCTTATCCGATTTCAGGAAACCAGTTTCAGGAAGCAGCAGGTGCTGCTTAGCCATAAACGAACCTGCACCAATTGATTTGTCATAGGCATTATTGTCTTCCAGCCAGGTCACCATACTTTGTTGGATGGCCATAGCTTTATAAGCACCCAGGTTCGTATCGCCATAATCATCATTAGTCTTGATGGAAATGCCAGCCAAAACCAAAATAAACACCACCACACCATAAAAAATAGGTTTATAAGTAGCTGTTACCAACGCATCATAAAATGAAGCGAGGATAAACATCAGTGGCACAATAGCCGCTATAAGGTAGCGATTGGTATAGAAATTTATAGTTGAGAAACAGATAAAACAAAGTATAAACAGCCCTGCCAGCCTGATCAGTCTACGCTGTGCAGGATATTGAAACAAAGTAGCCCCTCCAAATATGTATAAAAAGTAAAAAACAGCACCTATAAAAACCAGGAAAAACGGTATGGGAGGCAGCAAGCGGCCAGCACGTAGATCATCTACAAAATAGTAAATAATGACAACAGGCAATAGCACCACCAGATAGCTCTTTGCTTTGTTTTTGATAGCTGCCCCAATAGCCAACACTGCAAATAACAGGAAATAATAGTATTTGTAATTAAGATAAAACACATCCCTCATACAGGCCATCCTGAACTTATACCAAAACGCCTTCCAGCTATGCTCCATTATTTCGGTATGGTAGGGAAATACATACCAACCCCTCATTTGCTTTTGGATTAGGAAAAATACCCCTATCAAAATACAGGGAATGGCTATAGCCCCCAGTCTGGACAGCCTAATTCGCAATGGCGTACCGGAATTAAATGCACCTACCAAAGCATCAAAACCCAAGACCAGACCCATAACCATACCGCTTTCCTTGGTGAAAAACAGGGCTGTAAGTGATATGGCTGCTAATAAATACCTATCCCTGATATAAAAACAAAGGCTCAAAAATGCCAGCAGTGCCACCAATACCTCTGGTAGCATAAAGGAAGACTGCACAAAAAATAGTTCCTGCGTAGCTACCAATATTGTAGCCATTATGGCTACCCGCTGATTGAAAATACTTAGGCCTGCCTCATATAAAGCAATGAGTAAAACCAGTGAAACAAAGAGTGCAAAGGAATGGGTGGCAATATGTGAACATCCAAATAGCTTCATCCACCCTGCTGCCAGTGCATGAAACAACAATGGGTGCCCTCTTGACAAGTCTACATCCATAGCCCCCGGAGACAAGCTAATACCATGGTTGTACATCGCCTTAATGGCAGACATATATGGCCAGCTTTCATCCCAATAATAGGCATAAGGCAGGTGAGGAATTTTGCAGATTGTAAATACCAGCAAAACCACCATTAACATCCATCTGCGCTTCAAAAACTCAAACATTGGGGGCAAATATATGTAAATAAAGGGCTTCTAATTTTATAGGGAATGAAATGGCCTAATTAGGAATTGAAAATACATTGAACCCGCTTTGGGGTTCTAATCCATGGGGATTCTGTCCGCCGATTTTACCGGCGGCTATTCACATTTTAGTCCTTCGGACTAATCAATTTTTGCAGGTACTCATATTGTTAAGTTTCCCCGATAAATCGGGGTACATCATACTTTGTTGCAAATTCTACAAAGCTTTCACCCCGATAGGCAATGTCATTAAGTTACGGGTTTTATGGATTTCCAAATTTATTTTGCTGCCCTTTCGTTTCGATGGGCGATGCCCATCGCTCTGAGATTTCGCCCTTACAGGGCTTACATATACTGAAACAAGAGTCCCAGGGCGATGCCCTGGGCTAGTATATTTTGCCCTTTCAGGGCGTCTAAAGGCGTTCAATTATGATTACTAAATATTTGTTTAAATGTAGAATCTTTAACTTAATGACATTGCCCGATGGGGTGTCCCCTTCTTAGTAAATTCGTTCGGAAATAGGCAGTATAGGCCTTTTATTATAATCTATCTGATTGAAATTCGGATTGAATTCATTACTAAAAACTCCCCGGCAGATGGCGACTCCATAGGAGTCCAAGCTTTGTAGCTAATGGTATACCAAAAAAGGGACACCCCCGATTTATCGGGGAAACGCACCTAGGCATCAATTAATATTATCTAAATAATGCTAACCATTAACCATTAACCATTAAAACTCTACCCTATCCACAATGCCCCACCAATACTATTCTTTGATGCACCTGTAACACTGCTGTAAACGTTTTCTTCTTCACGCCACCTAAGGGTGCCAATCAGGGCCATAACAAGGGCTTCTTTGTATTTTACCACAGCAGCATCAGGTATAACTACTTTTACATTATATGGTGCTAACATTTTCTGCACCAATGCCATAAGGAAGGTATTAAAAGCACCACCACCGGTAGCCAATAAAGTAGCTTCGGGTTTGTTGTGTGGGAATAGCTTTACTGCCTCTGTTATTTGATTGGCTATATGCCATGCGGCAGTATGTAGCATATCGGCATTGCTGTGAGACGACATAAGTAGGTGAGGAAATACCAGGTCACGGGCGGCCTCATTGCTCAGCGACTTCGGGGGTAATTGTTTGTACCAGATTGCAGCATTCAGTTCATCAAGCACATCTGCCAGCAAGCTACCGGATTCAGCCAAAGCACCACCCTCATCCATCATTAATCCTTCCCTTTCGGCCAGGGTATTCAAAATCTGGTTGGAAGGGCATACATCAAAAGCCAGTGGAGATTGCCCACTTGTAGGGTGCTGGATAGTAATATTGGCTATCCCACCTATATTGAGCAGGTAATCGTAATTGCCAAACAACAATGCATCACCAATCGGCACAATAGGTGCTCCCTGTCCACCAAGGGCCACATCCATAGATCGCAAGTCACTGATTACCGGCAGGCTGGTAACAGCCGCTAAGGTAGCGCCATCGCCCAGTTGCCACGTGGTTTGGTTTTGTGGCTCATGAAACACCGTATGCCCATGAGATGCTATAAAATGCACATTATGCCCCAGGTTATTATCTTCTATAAACTGATTTACAGCCTCCCCTAAATAACGGCCATATTGGGTATGCAACTTGAGGAAATCGCCTACACTCAGGCTTGTGGCATGCCGTAACTGGGTAGTCCATTTTTCGCTATAAGGCAGGCATTGCGAATGTAGTATCTGAAAGCTCCATTGCCCCCTTACCTCATCCAATTGCACATGCACCAAATCCAAACCATCGAGCGAGCTACCCGACATTATCCCAATTACTTTATAAACCATCCTTCAAGCTTTTAAGGCCTGCAAATTACCACCTAATATTGAGCACGACAATGATTTAGGTTAAATAATAGAAAATGACATAGCAACTTAGTAAATTACCTTGATATAATACCTTTCCATCAAAAAGCCCATTACAGATAACAAACTAAATGGCCTTGAAGCGGCAATTCCCCCTTTGTGCAAAGGCATCAAGCGTTGGGAAGTGGGTTAGGGGGATGTATATTTCCATCATAATTGATTCCTTCCTCTTCTTAGCTGATTTGAAATTATAGAAAAAACCCGAAGGGTTGACATTATTGTAGAAACACATATCCAAAGATTCCAGAACCCTGAAGGGGTGACATTATTCGTAATTACACCTCGAAATAATATCACCCAGGGTTCAATAAAAGACTTATAATATTTCTCTACAATAATATCAACCCTTCGGGTTTTGAAAATTCCCTAGCCTTGCCTTATTGATAACCAATAAGTTTCAATGTTCCCTAATTTTTAAAAATCTATTTCACCACAATCTCATCTACAAAAACCCATGATGCACCACCCGCTGATGGATGCCAATCGAACAGGTTCAATGTACCCTCTACTTCAAATTTCACATATCTGAAACCCGTTTTTGGCGCATTGAATTTCCACACCTCGGTCAGGTTTTCTTTTTGCTGGTTACCTTCCTTCTTAATTTCCCCAACTCTGGTATAATCTGTACCATTTTGCGATACATAACAATTAATAGCTGCCGGGTGCAAAATCCAGCTTTTGGCATCCCATAGGGTGCTAATTTCGATGGCATGGGCATTAACCGGCTTTTCCAAATCCATCACCAATGAAAAGTTCTGCCCTTCCCAACCCAACCAATGCACCTTATAATCATTGGCGCCCCTTACCCCATTGCTCAACATATCCAGATTCCCATTACTGTATTTTGGCGATGGCATTGGGTCAGCCTTTACCTTTTTCCTGAATGCAAAATTGCCTTTTACCTGAATATCTATGAATCTCAGGGTACTTTCATAATAGTCTTTGGGCGTAAGTCCATTTTCATTCAAATGAGTAATATTAGCTTCTTTACAGGTGGTATAAAACAATTCCAGCATTTGCTTCATAGCTGGCTTTAGTTTAAAATCATCCCCATTTTCGGTATACCAACCCCGCTTACCAAACATATCATTCTTACCAATTTCCATTTCTGCATATTGCAAGGGCAAAAGCGCGATCCTGAGGGGCAGTAGGTCTGCCGAATCAGGATTATGGGCTGCAAAAGCCTTAATGAAATAGGAATTATATTCCTCCATATTTTTTTCCGACAAAAAATCATCCTTATGGCTTACAGGGTGTCCATAAATATCCAAGCCGGTTCCCGATTTTATCAGTTCCTCCTGTAGGCGGTCTATATATTTCCTAATCCATTTTGCACTTTCACCATAATACCCTGCTAAAAACTCATTGATAATTTCATCCTTATTGGCATTGGGGTTCCATAACAGTCGGGATATAAGGTATAATTTCAATTCAGAAAACTCCTGCCCTATCGAGATGTTCGACTGCTGGAAATGAGCCCTCACATTGTTTTTACAAAAGAACTGGATATTGGGATGCAGTACATGCAGATTAGGGAATGGGCTAACAGAATGGGCAAAATCAATAGTATAATCCCATAGGTAAATGCGCTTGCAAATCTTACCCCAGTCAACAATATCTTTTACAAATGATTTACTACCCTCATCTTCTACTATAGTTTTGCTCCGGTTAAGCTCTATGGTGCATAACATCACCTGAACATTATCAAGCGGCTTGGTAACCACCGGCGCAGGACGGCTAAACTGATAGGCAAGGGTGGAAATGATCTTATCAGGAAACTTTTCTGCAACCTTATTTACAAACCTGATAACAGGCCCTGCCGGACTTTTCTCCTCATCTACTATCTTTTGGCACTTATCGCAATGGCAATAACTGAAATTATCATTTTGGCTTACCGACCAGTACAGTTTATCAGGCTGCAATTTCATTTCAGTATCCAACCTGCTGATTACTAGTTTCAGAACTTCAGGATTGCTGAGGCATAATTGATCAATAATGCGTTTGCCATTCATATAGGCAAAATATTCGGGATGGGGCTTAAAATATGCCTGCCAAGGCACCAATTTATTAAAAGTGTGCACATAATAGCTCTTGGCAAAATATTCATCTATAGTATTCAGCCTGTTCCAAAACAGGAATTCATCATCCACCTTATCTGAGATATTTACAATACGGCAATCATTGAAGGGTTCATTGGTAATGTTTAGTGCAGGTATGGTGATATCCTTCCGGGTGGGGATTACTTTACAAGTTGGGGTATAATAATGGCAACCCATATATTTTTCCAGTAACTCCACTACCGCATAGATACAGCCTTTACCCTTACCACCGCTTATAATCAACGAACCATCCCTAGTGATAATTGTATATCCATCAGGGTTCTTGATGTTTGGATTTATCTTGATAAAAATACCCTGCTGGGTTTTACCTGTAGCCATTGGCAGGCTACAACCAGCGATTTTCTGAATGTAGGATTGCAATAAGGCTCCAGCCTTTTGCACATTGCTATCGGTTTTGGGAAATAAGGCAAGACTGTATTTACTTGTACCATTTTCCACTAGTTTCAATTCATCTGATTGGGCAAATGCCCGACCCGATAAAACAAGAAAGTAGATAATAAATATCGCCCTACCGACCCTATACTTTAAAATTGACTGAATCATAAGACCACCTCTATTTTTTAATTACATATTCATTTACAGCTAATGGCGCTAGGGTAATTGTAACCGTTTTACCAAGAATGGTACCTGTAGTTTTGTTGACTACCCACTCAGCCGGAAAGGATTTCCATAAAAAACCAGTAGTTTCAGTCGCACTACCCGGATTAAATAAGCGGATGACCATACTACCATCAGGCATGGGCTCCACATTGGTCACTACAATATTATTATTGGTGAGTTCAAAAAGGCTTTCCATCCCCTTGGTATTTTCTTTTACTGGCAGGGCAATCATTGGTTGGGTAAATTCTTCTGCTGCCTTTTCCATTTCCACCGGGTTTTCCTCACCATGTGGGCGCAGGCAATATTTGAAATGAGCAATGCCACCCTGATCTATTTTATAATTGGTGTGCCAATAATTGTCCATGCAATAGCTGAACCACATATTGGTTGGCTTGCGCACCTTTTTCCATTGTTTCAGGCTTTGGTTCACGCTTAGCCTTTCATCAATCATATAACCTGGTTCCAGCAAAGGTGTTTCTAAAAACAGCAATTGCATCCCCTTTTTGTCGCCACTCACATCCATCCATCTGCGGCCATATACGTAATCGGCATTGCTACCCTTCAGCATACCATCTGTAAAGCCCATAGCCCCATATCCGGCATCGAGGGTGGTTTTAGTGAAGGTGGGATTAAAAGGAAATCCAAAATGTACTCCCTCCTTAGTCCTCACTTCATTTTTGGTCAATATATCTTCTATCAATACCTCAGGCCTGTCTGCCACAAGCGAAACCCTTCTTTCAAACTTTGTAAGCCCGGGTGCATCACTGCTCATCCTGAAGGTGGAAATCACCCTACCCTCATCAATCAACTCCACTTTCACTTTATTATTGGTCTTAGCCTCTTCAGGATTCAATCCCGGCACATACCAATAGCTGTTCAATCCCTGGTTTTTATAGGCCCCTACATAATTGAAATTATCCTTATCCCTAATTACACTTACTGTTCCATTCGTTTTTTCCCATCCCATGGTGATTAGGCTATTAGTCCATTCACTATCACAACTGACATTAAAACTTAAGCTAAGAGGAGGTACATCATTAGTAATTTGGAATACTGCCGAACCCAGGGGAGGGACATCATTAGCCATAAAAGTATAGTCGCCATTTTTCAGTTTCTGCAAAGGATGCAGCTTTCCATTGGCATCCTTTACAGAATTACCTTTGGCCGTAGTTGAAAAAGTTACCAATCCGCTCCGTTTCCAGGATGCTGTATTGAACACCTCAACAGTCTTAGATGCTGGTACAGTAAGCGGTTGATACAATTCCTTTCCTATGGCCTTCACCTGCTTTTCTGCATTTTCCGCATATAGCTTTTTTATCCGCCACTGTTCTTTCACAAATGGTGCATCAGGCTCTGAGATACTATTATAAGCACCCCAGGTATGCTCATGAAACATAATAATATTGATCCAGGCATCATAAAACTGCTGCTTATTGTATTTAGCAGGATTTATTATCGAAAAAAGCGTTGTCAACTGTTGCAGTTTCAGGCTGTTTTGGCGGTTCCTTCCTTCTTCATCAGTAGTACTCAAAGCCCCATCTTCCCAATAGGGGGTAATATCCCCTTTCACCTCGGGTATTTTATTGCCATAGCGTTTTTCAAACTCCTCAAACAGTTTTTCAGTTGTATTTAATACCAGCTTTGGAGAGTTGTATTTTTCATTCCATTCTTTTACAAACCTGGAGATGGTGGTATCAATAGGGCCATTATCGGCTACTATATTATACCGCCATTGCACCAATTCGTAGGGGTATTTTTTCTGGTAAAGCTCATTGAGGTAGGCTGCAATTTTCTTTGCCCCACGGTCGAACTCGCCACCAGGGGCAGTGCCATGCCATGAGGAATACCCCTTACCAGCAGTCCAGAACAGCACCCTTTCCTCGCCTGATGGGGATACCCACCAAACAGGCTTATCAGCCCACTCCCTCACAAAATGGCCTACCCTATCTCCCATAAAAGGATGGGTTTCACCCATATAGTTTGGACCACTGGAAAAATAACGAACCCCACCCTTCGCCAATGCCGATACCGTTGTCCATGCATAACCGGGAATATCTGATATCATGGCACTATTGAGTTTTAGGCCATAATCCTTATTTAATTGCACAGCATAGTCGGTATAATGAAATGTTTCTTCGGGTTCGCTAAGCCCGGTAAGTATATTGGCATACAAAGCCGACAAGCAGATAGAACCAGCTTTAACAGCCGCTATAAATTTGGCCTTTTGCTGCGCACTAGCCTGTTTCATATAATTATCCACTGCCCATAACGATTCCACATTCCATTTAAACCTTGCTTCAGCTGGATAATTTTTAGTTGCATCAATCATGCTCAGGGCATCATCTATATTTTTCAGGTGTATTTTCAACACATCAGGTTGCAGATGGGAATAGCCAATATCTGTATGAGAATGGTGAATGAGGTTTAGTTCCCTGTACACTACTTGTTGTATCTCCACATTCTTGTTCACCAATACTTGGTCACCCACTGTTACTTTTATTAATACACTATCCCTGTGTTTCACAATATCTACAGGGATATCAAAATTATTCATCCCATTCTGCACCATAAAAGTGTATGCCTCAGTATTGTCCACCAAAACATTAATGGGCTTTTCCTTGCCAAAATGTAGTGCTGTTAAAACCACAGGTTGCCTGTTGTTTTTCAATATAAAGGGCATAGGTGTAACATCCACCTTTTCCTCAAACGAAAACTTGAAGGTCATGTACCAGTCAGGGCTATTCTGGGCATGGCCCACTACTTTTAGCTTGCATGGCTGCCCTGGTTTCACCCTGCTCATGGGCAGGCGCAGATAGGCTAAACCGTGTGCATCATTTGCCCCATCCCTCTTAGTTTGCTGGAACACCAGCGCAGAACTATCAGATGCCGCAAATTTCCAGTCGGGATGCTGATGGGCAGGGTATGTGGTGAAGGTGAGCAATTTTTCATCGTTAAGGTATAAATCGAAGTAGCGCTCCCCCTTGCTGGTTCCAGATGAATGGGCAGCTACCCAGCTAAAATATACATAGGGTCCGGTGGCTTTTTCAGGCACAGGGGCGGTCTCCCACTCTATCACCTTTTTGCCATCGGTGGCACGGGTCAGTAATGATGTTGTCGCATAATCAGGATATGCCGAAAAATAGCTTAGATTTTCGCCGCTTATTTCACGGGAAAATCCATTTACCCAGGTAATATTCCCAAACCAGGGTATATTTACCTGTGCCTGGGAGGTTTGTGCTATACTAATGATAAGCAGCATTAATAGAATTTTCTTCATTTTATAATGTCTTTTTGTTTTAGACAGACTCAAACAAACCGAAATATCACATCCCCCTAGCCCCCTTCGCCACGCTCATAGCCATCGCACAAAGGGGGAATGGCAGCTTCGAGATAATTTGGCAATGGTACATTTATTGAATTTTTTGATAGTTTTATCTGGGATTGCAAATCCCCTGCCAGGTGGGACGGGATTTAAAATCCCATCCCACCTAGTATAACTATAGCTATAATAATGCCCTATTAATCAAATCCTCCCTTACCTTTATATAACTTCACTGGACCTTCCAGTTTCAATTTCAATACTGTAATATATTTATCCTGCACACCTTCAGGCACGTCTATATAAACCAGTCCGGGTACATAGCTCCATGAGATTTTGCCTACTATCTTATGGCTTAGTTTCTTTTCAGTTCCTAAAACGGTTATGTCTTGTATCTTATTAAACAAGCCCTTGAGCATCAAGGTACCAGGCACTTTTGCATGCACAAATAAGTATAAGGTGGTGGAATCTTTGGATAATGTGCTGGATCCATAAAAATAACCCTGGGGAATACCTCCAATCGTATTGAAAATTGCTTCACCATTGCGCTTGTTCCAGGCTCCTAGTTCTTTCATTACATTCACCTGCTCATCGGGTATGGTGCCGTCTTCCCTTGGGCCCATATCCAGCAATAAGTTGCCTCCATTGGCCACGGCATCTACAAATATAGAGATGACCTCATAAGGCGTTTTCCAGTTATTATCGTGATGAAAGCCCCAGTTATCATTGGTGGTCATGCATAGCTCCCACCAATTGTAGGATGGCCTGGTAACCGGGAAATTCTGCTCTGGGGTGGCATAGTCGCCATAACCCTGCAGGCGGCCATTGATAATGGCCTTGGGATTTTTGGCAAGAATAATATTCCTCACTTTTTCCGACTGCCACTCTTCTGCACTATGCTCCCAATCACCATCAAACCACCACAAATCAGGATTAAACATTGTGGACACCTCTTTTATCTGGCCCTGAAAGAAATGCTGGAACTTAGCCCACCGTTCATAATCGTTCTGAACCGCATATCGGTTGCTATCCTTCATAAAACCAGGATAGTCGGGGTGAGACCAATCTATGAGCGAAAAGTAAGCACCACATTTTATATTCCTTTTGCGCAACTCTTCAAAGAATGGCTTTATCAAGTCTTTCTTGGCAGGGGTGGCTTTTACACTACTGAGGGCATTCATTTTAGTATCATACATGGCTACCCCGTCGTGGTGCTTGGTGGTGATAACAGCATAACAGGCACCACTTTCGCTGATTAAATCAGCCCATTGGGTGGGATTATAATTTTTAAGGGTAAAGCCTGCCAACTGTTTCATATAGTCTGCATACCCTACTTTCTTATTATAAAAGCTCCACGACTCATCAATCCCATTCACCGCATAGATACCCTCATGGATAAAAATACCCAGTTTGGCATCGGCAAACCATTGCATTTTATCCTTTATAGATTCAGGTGTTATTTTGGTTTGGGCATTAGTTACAAAGCCCGAAATAATTAAGCACCCTAAAAAGAAGTATCGCCTCATAATTTGATTTTCAGTTATTCATTCACATTCAATTTCACTTTAACCACCACATCCGAATTTCGGCTAAAGCCAGATATGGAATTTTATCTCTTTCCGGCCTAAAGGCCGGAGCTACTTAAGTACAGGTGGTACCTGTTTTGCAATAACCTAACCCGTTACTTTTATCACCCATACATAGTCAGTAACTTTCTTGAGACTGGCCGGCACTTCTATTTCTACCTTATTACCGTTTTGTTTCCAGATTAACTTTTTGGTGCTACCTAGCATTTGAAGTACCGATTTTTTGGACAAGGCAATTTCAGACAAGCTTAGTTTTTCTTTGGGGAAGCCGAATAGGAAAATGTATTTGGTCTTGCCATCTTTAGATTGGGTATACCTGATACTATCACCCTCCTTAAACACCTTGTACATGCGGGAACCATAGATGCCCTCGCCATTTACATTTATCCAGGCACCTATTTCTTTTAGGCGGGTATAAGCGTTACTGTCCAGTTCACCATCAGGGCCGGGACCTATGTTCAGGAGATAGTTGCCTCCCTTGCTTACAATGTCCACAAGCTTTTCTATGATCTCCTTTGCGGGTTTATAGGTATCATGGGGCACATAACTCCAACTTGTAGCCATGGTCATGCAGGTCTCCCAAGGGTAAGGCAGGCCTTCCTTTGGTATCTCCTGCTCGGGGGTAAGGTAGTTTTGCTGCTCACCTGGCACATCCCTATCCACCACTATCAGTTTAGGTTGCTTAGCCCTTACTTCTTTTACCAGTCGGGGCAAATCAATATCCTGGCTCTGCGGATTTCGTGCCCACCGTACACCTTCATATACATCCAGCAGATTGGTCTTTACCTCTTCATCCGTTTTTTTGCGCACCCAGCCACCATCCAGCCACAGGATATCGAGTTTGCCATAATCACTTACCAACTCGTTGATTTGGTTATGGGTAAAATCTGTAAATTTCTTCCATTGCTCCGGGTATTTGGGGATGGAATAATTGGGATTGCGGTCACTTACAGGAAAGTTTTTCCACCAGTAATAGTCGCTACTCCAGTCAGGCTTAGAAAAATAAGCACCTACCCAAAGGCCCTTATTCCTGAATGCGCTAAAAATTTCCTTAGCCACATTGCTGCGTGGATTAGTAGAGAAAGGCGTTTTAGGGCTAGTAATTTTATAGTCGGTATACTTAGAATCGAACATGCAGAAACCGTCATGGTGCTTGGTGGTAAACACCATATACTTCATACCGGCAATTTTTGCCGCCTCGGCCCACTTTTCAGGATTGAATTTTACGGGGTTGAAGGTGGTTTGCAGGTTCTGGTATGCCTTTACATAATCCTGGTAATTATCAGCCACACCTTTTTTCCTTGCCCCCGTGGCCCAGCCCAGGTCTTCGGGGCAAATACTCCAGCTTTCCACAATGCCCCACTGGCTATAAGTACCCCAGTGCATCAATAACCCGAATTTCAGGTCTTTCCACTCTTCCAGCCTGTGCTGTATGGCAGTATCTGGGTCGGGATAATACTGGCTATGCTGTGCATTTGAATTAATGGTTATTGTCAAGCATAAGCCTAACACCATTAATGAGTATTTATATTTCATCTTGAAATTATTTTTGGAACGCCACCCTATTTGCTGTGGTCGGTTTGGTGGGATAAAAATAATTTAAAGTAGGAGATGGGAGTGGGATTTTTTTTTGGGGGGGGAGACTATTACTCATTTTGAACATAAGCATAGATTTCCATATCTTTGGTATCAAAATTAATCAAAGTGGCAATCTTGTAAGATTACCTCTTGATAGCAATACTGATTTTTGGCCTTTTATTGTAAAAAGAAAATAATATTATGAAAAACTCAAAAAAAGAGACAACGAAAAGCCAAACTATGTTTATCAGTAATATTAGTTTTGATAACCGTTTAAAGGATTTAAAAGTTAAAATCACTCCTTCTCCTAAATACGAAGAATCAAATAAGCTAGTTTCCAAATTAGACCTTACCCTGTGAATATTTTAATATTAAGATAATATATCTACATTAAACAATCACCTCCCCACCACCCTAATCTCTACCCTTCTATTCAGTTCCTGTTCTTCGGGTGTATTTTCAATTTCTACTATGGGGTTGCGGTTTCCAAGACCTATGGCTTTGATGCGGGTTTTGTCTATACCTTGGGCTATAAGGCTATCACGTATTAGTTCGGCCCGTTTGGTGCTCAAGGTACTTTCGTCATAGGGTTCATCATAGCCGGGATATGGACCCAGGCAGCATACATGGCCTTCCAGTTGTATTATATAAGTTTTGTTATTCAGCATAAAGTCGGCAAGCATATTTACCGATGGGAGCGATTCGGGAGTAAGCCTCAGCGAGCCCCTGAAAAAATGAATACTGTTCAGGGGATAAGTCTCATTTTCCTTAAGGCGTTTTATATAATGGCTGAATTTTTCAACCTCTGGTGTATCAATCTTACCAAAATAGATAAGCTGAACTTTCCTATCGGCCGATACCCCATCTTTCTTCCCAGTGGCATTGCGTTGTATTTTCCCCTTGCCCATACACAGTGTAATATTAGCCGCATTGTAACCAGATGCTATTAGATAATCCTGCACGTTTTTGGCCCTAATATAGGAGAGTTTATTGTTGTAATCGCTGGTGCCCAGGTAGTCGCAATAGCCCAGCACTATTATCTTCTTGTCCTGCTCCAGTAAGTTATTTTTGATCAGGCTATCTATACTCTTACTTGCTTGCTCCGAAAGTTCTGTTTTGTCCAGTTGGAAATAGATTTGCAGGGTATCATACTTTTCAGCAAATACCATTTGGCAATACAACAAAGTAAGTAAAGACAAAACCAGATACCTCATGCTTAAAGATAAGCATAATCTTAGGTAAAGTAAACTGTAAAACATATATTAATTCCCTGTGGAAGGCTTCACACTGGTGGTATCATTCTCCTCATTCAGTTTGGCCTCTAGTTTGGCTCTTTCCCTTATGGCGTATTTATTGCCATGTACCAGCTCATTCAGGTTGTCGAACGATTTTTTCCAGCTTAAACCAAAACCGAAACGCTGGATATCCTTATCCTGCAATACATCGTAGTCGCTGGTCCTGAAGCTATTTAACCTCAGGCCACTACCTTCTTTAATCACATATTGCAACCTGAAATCACCGGTAATATTAAAGGTAGACGACCCGGTGGTGGCCGAAGACTTACCCCAGTCTGATGTACTACCTAATTCTACTATAAGGCGGTCATTAAAATAATTTTTACTTACCCCTACTTTTACCTGTGTACGGTTTAATGCGCCTACGCTCTGGTCGCTATAGTTGTAATTGGTATATTTCACATCAATATTCAATTGCTTATCACCTGTAATTTTATTTACCAGGGAAGTCAACCCACTTGATGCAGTGCTTGATATTATCTGGCTAATATTGTTGATAGCACCTGTAGCCACCGTACTACCGCCAATACCTTCGGGCGGCAGGAAACTATTGATGAGCAAAAGCGAAGCTACCTGGTCAAATTTCTGACGATCATTATCGTTTATCAGCGATAATTTACGGTATGCCAACGAACTTTCCAGGTGTTTATCCTCAAGGCCCAGGTCGAAAGTCAGTACCGGATTAGTAAGGTAACCATTCATGTGCAGGGTCACATTTACCAATTGTGCCGCCTTTGCTTCAGTAAGGTCGTTGGTGGTCATTGATGCCTTCTCTGTCTCACTAAGCAGATCCATCAGCTTGGCTCGGGTTGAGTACATGGCATCCACGTTCAGCCTGGTAGAGGCAAAAGGTCCTTCGAAACTTATGTTACTACCATCCTTTAGCTTAAACTGCCTTCCAAAATGCAATTGCTTGAAGGTAAACCTGTAATAACCATCATTAATGGTATACCTGCCCCTGAGGCTAATATCATTATTTGGGGGCATCTCAAAATCAATTGTACCTGTACCTACCGACATTATTTCATCGCCAGATGAGGGATCCAGTACTATATGCATTTCTGCATTTTGGTTCATGTTTGCATTAATTTTTATATCCATCTTAAACTTATCCTTCTTCACCACCTTTTCCTGGTTCTTACCATAAGTTTTAAAAGATACATAATTATAGGCACCACCATCTGTACCTGAGGTTACGGGGATATATAATTTAGATTTTGGTGCAGGGTATGAATTTACAGGATAGGCATTGTAGGCGTGCAGGTAAATATCGTTAAAGTGCCCCCTTACTGTAAACGAATCCATCCCGGCGATTAGGTTGCCATAAAAAATATTATTATCGGCAGAGGTAAGGTTCATTACCTCAAACTTTTTCGATTCCACCTTCAGGTGCATCCGCATATCCTTAAACAGTTTGTGCGAAAAATGCCCACTGAGTATGGCTGTATTCAGGTATGCATCATGTACGGGTACCTTGCCCAGGCTTATACGGGTATTATCTACATGAATATTTGCCACAGGTATTGAATAGGTGGTACCTAAATAGTCGAAATGCAAACTACCTCCATGCAGTATCAGGTTACCTGATAGAATAGGTTTGTAAGACGAGCCCGTCATCTCTATATTACCATTTACTACGCCTGTTAGTTTGCTCATAATACCTGCCACAAACGGCGAAGCCCATGATGCAGGGGTATTCACGAATTTAATATTACCCTGCAATTTCTGATTTGAAGCACTATCCAGGGATATATTACCAGCAGCTGTTATTGAGGCATTATCACGGAAAATACCTGTTTGGGGATCAATACTTACTAGCTGCCTGCCCCCATCATAAAACCCTATGATGTTTATAGTACCTATTGTATCAGCTCCCAGTTTCACCCTGCTGGCATTAATATTTGCCTGCACATACAAATCCTGGAATATTTTCTGCACTGTTACGGTACCATTCAATCGGCCATCAGGCTGATATGCAGATAACCCAGCCCAAATGCCCAATTGGCCAAGGTCGAGGTTTTCCATATTTATCAGTAATGACTTATCATTATTCCTTATTTCAGTACCAGCGCTAATTCTCTGCAGACCAGAGGTTATCTCAAAGCCCTGCACCATAAGGTATTTATCGCTATATACTACCTTACTGCCACCCGCAATATCCCATTTGGCCTGGCTCAGGAAAAACTGGGAAGGCAGAAGGGTGAGAAATAAAGAATCAGACCGGGCCAATATCTGGCCATTTAAGGTAATAGAAGTGCCGGTATCAGGGGTTGTGGTGGCTACTGTAAAAGCTATCGAGTCGTTGCCTACGGTGGTTGTAAGGCTAAGCGAACCGTTGATAAAACTGTCCCCTATTGCCACATTATCTATATTCCCACTCAGGCTGATTCTCTGTAAATTACCCAGACCCTCAACAGCAATATTAGACATATGAAACTTACCAATAGTCCCATAAGGCACATTAGCCGACAGCGTAAGTTTGGTAGATGCGGTGTTGAGTGACCCTTTAAAAGTAGACGAATCAAACCCCCTTATCAATGGGTAGGTTACTGCTAAAATGCTATCAACAAAATAGGTTTCTACAGCAAATTCAAAATTCTGGTCTGGCGGGTATTTATCTGGTGTCTTTATATAATCAGGCAAATACCGTGAAAGATAATACTGTATGGAAGCCGGCAACTTCATCAACTGGTAATTACCAGAGATACTTGCAATAATATTGGAACTCTGGAGGGTGAGCCTTTTAGTAGCTCCTTCCCATGCCGAAGTAACTTGTACAGAATCAATAGCCAGTTTGCGGCTATTCCTTTTCATATCAATGTCTATAACTTTTGCATACCCCGAAAAATTATCAATATCACTACCAGTGCATTTGAGGTCAAACTGGCCACTAGCTGTAATAGTATCACCAGTAAGGTTGAGGGCTTTAAAATTGCTATGCTTCAATGTGGCTTTGGCATCTACCTCTACATTCTTATTACTGTAGTTAATGCCACCATCAAATACCATTGACAGGTTAGAATCATTAATCACTACGTTACCAGCAAATTGTTTTTTAGCCAGCAAACCGTTGGTAACAATATTATGGTAGGGATAGTCTTTGATGGTAAATTCTGATATCTCGCCCACCAACTTCATCTGGGCATATTCAGGGTCGAATGAAGAACCAGATATATTTTCATTCATTGTTATCCCACCAAACATTGGCTGCTTCAATAGAGTGCCTATCCTGAATTTATCAGAACTTACCAACCCTGAATACTCGGCGGTCTTGCTGGCGAAGCCTGGTATTTTCATTTTAATGTTGGCACCTACAATACCCAAATTGCTATAGAATGTTCCATTTACTGCGAAATCTTCCAGATACCCCTCATAATTTCCCTTGAATCGTAAGAAGGCTACACTATCTATTGCTATTTCCGAGCTATCCCGCAGATTGGGAACGTATTTCAAAATCCCTTTTGCAGTTGTACTTATTTCGCCATCTGTAAATGTGATATAAGTCTTCATAATATCGGGCAAACCCTTCATTGAGCCATTCCCACTCATTACAGATATACCATCCGATATTTTTATATGGTCGGCAGTCACATTTGCAACTGTTCCCTTACCATTACCACTTACATTAAACAAAATGTGTGGAAAATCCTTTAGCTGTGGGGCAAAATAAGCTATATCCCGCTCGTCAATAAGAGCATCCTTTAGATGCCCTACCATCTCCACACTATCAATATAGGTAAGAAAATCAGGAAAATGCCTGTAATTCATAGCATAGTAATCCTTCATCTTACTAAATCCTGTTTCCAGGTAAAGATTAGCACATATAGAATGAACCGGCGATACAATAACGTCCGATTTCATATCATTAATCATAATACCACAACGTTCCCTGGCTTTAAGCAGATTTACCTTTCCATGTATGGTATCACCTACTATATTCACCTTTTCCACCTTTATCTGGATATCCCTGATATCTATATGCTCCTCATTAAATATGCCAGGCACCAAAGCCGAATTCCCATTTTCTAAGGCGAAAGAGCAATCTTTTAGGTTTACCTCTCCTACCCTCACCTTCCAATGGTCGGGATTAAATGGCGTTGGGTCAAAATCTTCTAAGGTTACACCTGGTGTAATCGGTTTTCTAGGTTTCCCTCCCCTGAATTCCCTCACAAATACGGCAACCTTTCCAAAATCAATAGATTTTACATCTATAAATTCATTCTTGAAATCAAGTGTACGGCTATTTATTAGGGCAGTACCTATATCATAGTCCATGTCCTCACCTCCCCATGCATCATCCATATGGAAGCGCACCTGGTCCAATTCAATTTTTTCAAGACCTAGTTCAAAGGGCTTGCTTGCTGTCGTGTCATTTTTTGCTCCACCACTAAATGCATCAGCCACAAAATCAGAATTCCAGGTGCCTGAGGTAGCTTTCCTGTACATATGTACATAGGTATTCTTTACGCCCAGATAATGGATAACAGGCTTATCACGGAAAATAAACCAATCTGAAACCCTAATCTGCAATTCACCAGCATATAATAATGTATCCTTATGTTGGTCTTCAATATAAACCCCCTGGATCAGGAAGTGATTGAGGAAATCAAGCCTGACATGCGCTACCTCTACCCTGGTTTTTAATTTTGCAGAAAGGACACCAGCTACTTTCTTCACCAGATAATTTTGGACTGGAGTGATATTAATTAACACAACTGCGCTGATGATGAGCAAAAGCAAACCAACAACCAGGTACCTTAATATTTTAAAAAATCTCTTCAGTCTAAACTATCATTTTAGGTATCCCTACAAAAATAGTTCCAATAATTTACTTAACCGTATTTAGTACTGTTAAATCAGTTTTTTTGGTGGGAAGACTAGTGATTGCAACAAAACATCTACCTGGAATTGAGTTTTTTGTCCCGGCTTTTATACCCCTATTAGGCAGTAGTGGCGTTAGCACCATTCATCTAGGGGAATGCTATGGGGCTTTGCCTGCAAAACCATAAAAAGGGGCACTAGTTCATAGCAATCTCGCTTGGACTGCTTCCATGCAAGTGTCGCTTGCGAAATGAAGGACGCTTCAAAGTAAAAGGACGAAGCGACGCTTCGACCAGTACCCTTTTCTTTTTAATACTTCATTTTTATTGACACTAGTCTAAGGGTCTCCCTTAGACTGCCTACATGCAAGCGTCCGCTTGCGAAACATAATTCATCGTCAATAAACAGATAGACCCGCAGCAATGCTGCGGGTCTATCTGTTTATTCTTATTGCCTGTCAAATCTAATTACCCGACTGACTATATACTAAATACCTACCTACCGGCAGGCAGGCTATCTACTAACTACCTCTCTAAGACAAAGTGTAAAACAGCCGTCTGACCTTCTGACCTCACGGATAACAAGTACAACCCACTCGCAAGGTCATTGCGTAACTGCACCTGCTCATTGATTTGTCCGTTGAGGGCGGTTAGCTTGCCGCTGTATACTATCTGGCCAAGCATGTCGGTGATTTCAAGGTTCAGGTCGGTGGTGGTGGTAGTGCCGGTTGTGCCCCTCAGGTTGAACATACCCTTGTTAGGGTTCGGTACTATCCTGATGCTGCCTTCACCAAGGCTTAGCGTGTTGGTGCTTAAACTACTCACCATAATGTATGCCCAGCCGTGGTTCGACATCGGGCAGATACCTCCGTTCGTTACCACTACTGATACCGAGTCTTCGAACGTACTGTCGTAACCTGTATGTGTAAACGTCTGGTTGGTTGCACCGATAACCGGTACACTGTTGATATACCACTGGTAGGTCGGGTTTACTGCATCGGTTACTACTGCTGTCAATGTCAGCGGGTCGGCCGGGCCGGTCTTGAACCCTGTGGTTGAAGTCACTACTACATGGGGTATCATCGGGGTCTCTACTGTCATGATCATCTTAGGGCTGAAGCCTGTATCTGTCAGCCTGCATGGCCAGTTGCTCACCATCATACACTGTACCGTGTCGTAGTTGTTCGGTATATAGCTCACCACCTGTCCTACGCCCATTGGCCTCCTGTCTACTGTCCACAGGAAGATTGGGGCTGAGCCACCATTACCTGGGGTAGCTGTATACGTGGCCGACATGCCCTTACAAATTGTGTCGTTAGGGCTTGCTGTAAACGTTACTGTTGGGTTCTGCTGGGTTTGTACTGTCATACGCAGGGTTCCTATGGCTGTTGGTGGCAATACGCAATGTGCATTGCTGGTCATCGTTACCTTGATTAAGTCACCATTGGCCGGTACAAAGGTATAGCTGCCGCCTGTGCCTACGTTAGTGCCGTTTACATTCCATACATAGGTTGGGGTTGTGCCGCCGTTGGTTGGCAGGGCCGTATAGGTCGTTGTGGTGCCTGCACATACTGTATCCCCTACCCCTGTGGTAATACCTACTGCAGGTGTTACGTTTGTATCTATCACCACTGTTACCGTGCCCGACATCCTCACGCTACAATCTGTATATGTACTTGTGGCCACTACATAGTAGGTGCCTGCCACTGTCTGTAATCCGAAGTCCAATGCAGCCCCTGTACCCGGGAAGGTACCGGTTGCTGTGGAACCCCTGTACAGCAGGTAGTTCACACCTGTGGACGAGTTGCTCAGTCCTATATGTACTCCCGTGCTGCCTGCACAGTAGTTGCCGCCGCCCGTCACGTTATAGACAAGTGGTAGTGGTACTACTGTTACCGTTGCTGCGGCCGTACAGCCGGGGCCTATCAGGTAGCCTATCGTTACTGTGCCAAGTGCCCTTGCCGTGTCGTGGCCGCTTATTGCGCCTATGCTTACCAGCGTTGGGTCCGAACTTGACCACCTGCCACCTGGTACGCTGTTGTGTAGGTCGTATTGCGAACCTATACACTGTTTCATTGTCCCGGTGATTTCCGTTGGTGTCGGGAACACCTGTACTGTCGTTGTTACGTAGCACCCTGTTGGCAGGGTATACGTGATGATGGCTATTCCTGCACTGTCACTCGTTACCAGCCCGCTTGCATCTACATCCGCTACGGTCGGATGGCTGCTTGCCCAGGTGCCTCCCGGGGTCGCATCGCTTAGTAAGGTTGTTGGTGTCGAGGTCGCTGTTGCCGAACACAACTGTGTAAACCCTGTTATCGGGTCTGGTACAGGGTTTACGGTGATATTGCTCGTTACCGTACAACCTCCGCCCAGTGTAAAGATAATTGTTACCCCGCCTGCCGATACTCCGGTTACTACGCCTGTTGTGCTGCCTACCCTTGCTACCGCCGGGGTCGTGCTGATCCATGTGCTGGTGCCTGCCGTGTTGGCCAGTGTTATCGTGCCGCCTACGCATACCTGCGTCGGGCCCGTGATGGCCGGTGGCATTGGGTTCACTGTTACTGTCTTCGTTGCACGGCAGTTATGCGCATCCGTGAAGAT
>CANGSR010000008.1 GCA_947456055.1 Chitinophagaceae bacterium | reverse complement strand
TGTATCTATTAATACTCCACCTACTGCTTTTAACGTAATCGGCGGTGGTAACTATTGTGTAGGTACAGGTGGTGTTCTTGTTCAGTTAGACAATTCTGAAACAGGTGTTGCTTATCAATTAATGAATGGTACACTTCCAGTTGGTACACCAATCACTGGTACTGGTGCAGGCGTTCTCAATTTCGGTCTTCAAACAGTTCCTGGTACTTATACTGTTGCTGCTAGTAATCTAACATCACTTTGTGCAAACAATATGACTGGTTCTGCTACTGTAGCTACTAATCCTCTTCCTGTTGCATCAAGTGTAATGGGCGGTGGTAACTATTGTATGGGTGGTACAGGTTCTGATGTTTATATTTCAGCATCTGATGCATCTGTTAACTATACTTTATACAATGGTGTTACTCCTGTTGCAACATTACCAGGTGATATTGCCGGTGGTGCATTGCATTTTGGTAGCCAAACTGCTGATGGTGTTTATACCGTTGTTGGTTCTGACGCTACTACTTTCTGTCATAACAATATGAATGGTAATGCAACAATCCATATCAACCCATTACCTACAGTTTACACTGTAACTGGTGGTGGTAACTATTGCTTTGGTACTGCTGGTGTTCATGTTGGTTTGAATAATTCTTCTACAGGTACTACTTATACTGTAACTGGTGGTGGTTCAATTGCAGGTTCTAACTCAGGTATCGACTTCGGTTTAATGACAACTGCTGGTTCATACAACATTACTGCCGTAATTGATGCTACTGGTTGTACTACTAATATGGCTGGTACTGCTGTTGTAGGTGTTAGTCCTTTACCAAGCACTTATAATGTGATTGGTGGTGGTGCATATTGCGCTGGTGGTGCTGGTTCTGAAATCCTTTTGGATAATTCTGATGCAGGCATTACTTACCAATTATATATGGGTGCTACTCCAGTTGGTGCTTCAGTTGCCGGTACTGGTACAGGTTCTTCATTAAGTTTTGGTTTCCAGCATGCTGCAGGTACTTACACAATTGGTGCTGTTAATGCTGCTACAACTTGTGTAAGCACAATGATTGGTAGCCAGTCAGTAACTATCAATCCAAACCCAACAGTTTATAATGTATCTCGTGGTGCTAATTATTGCTCTGGTGGTGCAGGTGTTGATATCACTCTTGATGGTTCTCAGAATACAGTAGTTTATCAACTAATCCTTGGTGGTTTCCCTTATAGTGGTGGTGTTCCTGGTACTGGTGCTCCAACCCTTGATATGGGTGTTCAGTCTGTACCTGGTGTTTATACTGTTATAGGTACTGATCCGGTTACTAACTGTACTTCTACTATGAATGGTAGCTCTGCTATCAATGTTAATCCTACTCCGGCAATTTATTCTACTACAGGTGGTGGTAACTATTGCGTAGGTGGTGCTGGTCGTCATGTAGGTCTTGCTTTATCAAGTGTAGGTATCAATTATACACTTACACGTCCTTCAGGTGCTCCAATGACAATGGCAGGTACTGGTTTCAGCCTTGATTTTGGTACTCAGTTAGCTCCAGGTGCTTACACTATTACTGCTGTTAATCCTTTGACTTCTTGCTCTAGCAGTATGTCAACTCCTGCTGTTATCAATATCGTTTCTTTACCTACAGCTTATACTGTAACTGGTTCTGGTCAGTATTGTGCAGGTGGTGCTGGTCTTCCAGTTGGTGTTTCTACTTCTGATAGTTTTGATACTTACTCATTATACAATGCAAGTGGTGCATTAGTTGCTGGTCCTCTTACAGGTGTTAATGGTCCATTATCTTTCGGTTTGATTACTACTACTGGTACATATACTGTTAAAGCTACTGATATAGCTTATGGTTGTATTAATACAATGGCTTCAAGTGCAGTTATCGTTTCTAATCCATTACCTTCTGTATATGCAGTAACTGGTGGTGGTTCATTCTGCGCTGGTGGTACTGGTGTTCATGTTGGTCTGTCAAATGCTAATGCAGGTATTACTTATACTGCTACTAATGGTACTTTCAGCACAGCACTTACCCCATCTGTAAATGGTGCACTTGACTTTGGTTTGATGACAAACGGAGGTACATATACTGTATCTGCTTTGAATGCTACTACTACATGTGCTAGCAACATGTCGGGTTCTAAGGTTGTAAATGTTAATCCTACAGTTACTCCTGCTGTAACAATTGGTGGTAATGCTTCTACATGTTCTGGTGATGTAACTACTTATACTGCAGTTCCGGTAAATGGTGGTACACCTACTTATGCATGGAAAGTTAATGGTGGTTCAGTTGTAAGTACTTCTTCTACTTATAGCTATGCTCCTACTACTGGTGATATTCTTACCCTTACAATGAACAGCAATGCTCCTTGTGCAACTACTACAGTAGCTAATGGTAACTTACCAATCACAGTTACTACTAAGTTGACTCCATCTGTAAGCATTAGTACTTCTTCTGCTCCTGTTTGTCCTGGTGCTCCAATGACTTTCACTGCTGCACCTGTAAATGGTGGTGCTGCTCCTTTCTATGCATGGAAAGTTAATGGTGCTCCTGTTGCTGGTGCTTCATCTAGCACTTTGAACCACAATGCTGCTGCTGGTGATGTTGTATTCTGTGTAATGACAAGTAATTTAGCTTGCCGCACAATGGATAACGTTACAAGTAATAACATCGCTGAAAATGTTGATGTGCCAGTTACTCCTGAATTCACAATGGTTGCTGATCCAGGTACTAACATCTTCAAATACAGCAATGTTAATTTCTCTTTGGATATTCATGTAGCTGGTTTTGCTCCTTCATTCGCTTGGAAAGTTAATAATGGTACTACAGCTAGCACCACTGCTACTTTCTCAACTGCTAACCTGAGGAATAATGATACAGTTAGCTGTACGGTTACAAGCAATAGCCCATGTGGAACTAAGAGCTATACACGTTATATGGTTATGAGCGTAAGTGCACTTGGTGTAAATACTGTTGCTTCTGTTAATGATTTCAATATCCTTCCTAACCCTAACAATGGTGCTTTCACCGTTAAGGGTACATTAGCTACATCAGCTACTGAAGAAGTAACTATTGATGTAACTAACATGTTAGGCCAGGTTGTTTACTCAAGTAAAGTAATGGCTCAGGGTGGTTCTATCAACGAACAATTACAATTAAGCAATTCATTGGCTAACGGTATGTACTTGTTGAACCTCCATACTTCAACTGGTAACGCTGTGTTCCATTTTGAAATTCAGAAATAAGATTTAACCGGTATTCCGGAAATATAAATCGGGTAGCATCAAAAATGCTACCCGATTTTTTTTGTAACTTTTTGTTAGTTATTTGAAATTGAGTTGAGGTCTAAATTATGCTTAATTGGTTCTAAGAGCGGCGATGGTGTTGTAAGAGAATCAATTTCATAAGTGGATAATCCCATTAACTGGAACCTGTAGGGTTTTATGTTATGCCCATTAGATGGCAAAAATGAAGGTGTTTAATGGATTGCGCATTGCTTAGTAGCATTAATGAACAGTAGGCTTATTTCGTTCTAAACTGGCCTTTAATGTATGCCTGCTTACCTTCATTATATATATGGTTAAATTCGGTGAACAAGTTTACCTTAAGTTGCATGTACCCAGAATGCCCCAACATTGGCTTTTTTAGTAGCCACGTGTTTTAGGTCGTAGAATATGACTAAGTTTAATGTGGCTTTAGCCAAAATTAGTTTTATGGGGATTTTATGTGCGTCAAATTTCGGCTAAAGCCTATGTGTTTTATTTTTTATACCCCGACCTAAAGGTCGGGGCTACTGGTAAGGCGTGGTTGAAAATAGGATTTTATTTAGTCAATAAAGTAGTAGTTTTTTGTATGTAATTGCCTAATTCATATTTATGGTGGGCACCGGTAGCCCCGCTGGGGCAATTGCGAAATTGGTTATGGATTGCTGAAAACAGAACGGCTAAGAAGGTAATAATATTCCAACCTTTTAGGGTGCAAATTTTGGGCTTTGTTTGGAGGAAGGTAAATTTTTGGGAGGAATGTGGAAAGATTGAGGAGGCTGTTATCGATGGTTTGTTTATTGGGCGTTTTTATCTGAACCACAGATTGAAGCTGATTATTCTGATTCCACTGAATTGCCTGTATAAGATGTTTTTTTGGTGCCATAGGGGTGGTATTCTTCGTAGCTGATGATGGCGGCATCCTGGTTAAGTTCCAGGGTAGCGGTACTGAGGTGGTTGCTGTAAATGTATCGCACCAGTGTAGCTGCTGAGGGGTCGGTGCCTATGGTGCGTACTTCATACATGGCTATGCGGCCGGTATCGTCGCTTATATGCACTGTGGTGCGCTCTACAGATATTATGCCGCCTATATTCTTTCTATAAACCTCATAACTGCCAAAGTAGATATTTTCCTCGGTTATGGAGCCATTTACTATGGTTTTCCTGCCCCTCTGGCCACTGCTATACTGGTAGTAGGCATTGCAGCCGCCGCCAAGGTTGGCGGTGGCTAGCTGGTTTTGGGTTTATTTTTGCAATATTTCAAAGAACTTATTCAATAATTTACAAACAGAAATATTCATATTTGGGCTTCACATCAAATGCCTCTGAAAGACTAATTAAAGTCGAGGGCATCAATTTGAATTACATTATTGCCATATCCCATCACTATATTTATTTAAAATATCCATTATATCTAAAATCCAATCCACGCTCTGCTTAGCAACTTTAGATACTCTTAGCTCACTTTCAAGGGATTGATAAACATCGTGTCGAGAAACTCCTTGCGCTTTCAGAATTTTTAGAACCTCTATTACGTCATATATTTTATATCCGCCTGGGGCAAATCTATGTAATTCTCGTTGCCAAAATTCATCAATGGTTTCAAGAATGCAATCTTTTTCTTCTCGCTCTTTCTGAGTACATGTTACTATCTTTTCAATTCTAGGCTTTAACTCCTTCAGTTTATTTCTACATGCCTTTTCTAGAAGAATTTGCTCACCACATTCCTGCAAAATTATTTCTTTTTTTCCTCCCCAGCCAAGAGCTATCTCTGCAAGTACGGTTAATGGCTCAAACCTATCTACGGTATAATCTTTCTCTAAAAGCTCTAAAATAGGTTCAATAACGTAATAGGCCGCTTCATAAAGAGTACTTTGCACTACAACAACATTGTCCAAGCCATTAGATGCTCTTTTTCGCTCAGCTTCAATTGGCGAAATCAACCTTTGGATTGTCTCAGGCAAGCCAGTTCCATACCCGCTCACGGTTTTTATCTGATTCCATTTTATTTTATTATCCATATCAATCTGTTATTTTCCTTCAAACATAGTGCCTTGTTCAAACTGCAAAGGTGAATATTTAGTTTGGCATCTCCTATTACGGTGAAGCGTCCCGCTTGCGAAACAGAAGCGGGACGCTTCACCGTAATAGGACGAAGGGAGATCCTTCGACCAGTACGGTGCGTACTTCATACATGGTATGCGGCCTGTATCGTCGCTTATATGCACGGTGGTGCGCTCTATACTTAGTGTAGTGCCTATGTATTTACGGTATATCTCATAGCTACCCAGGTATATCCGGGTTTCGGTGATGGTGCCATTTACTATGGTCTTGCGCTCGCGCTGGCCACCGCTATACTGGTAGTATGCATTGCCGCCACCGCCAAGGTTGGCGGTGGCTAGCTGGTTTATTTAGTAACTCCTAAACTGCTTATTCAATAATATGGCATTATATTCCATGCGTTTAATTACGTTAACTACATCTTCTAATGAGTAATCGGGATGTAAATATTTCGATAGTACCTCCCCATTAATATCACCGTCCAATTGAATGAAATCAATGCACCAACTATTATTTTTTAAAATTACTCTAACTGTAAATTGTCGATTTTCTATCAAAGTTATTAAGGCCATTCTCTCAAAGCTATCCCGCTGTTCTTTACGTAGAAAATCAAAACCATTAAATCCTAACTTTTTAAGTTTATCAGTAGTAATCATACAACATTATTTTTTAAAAAGAACATCAACAGAAATATAGTAGCCTTTAGCATCTTTTATTGTCTCTCCCATTTGCACTTTCGAAAAGCCTAATTCATTTGCCACCTTTCCGGTAAAAGTATTAATTGCCGCTCCATTTTCGCCAAATTGATTAACTAGTTTATTAAAAGTTTCCAGATTATCCGGCAATACTTCTCGTCATGTACCTCTAATTGCAGTAACCTCATCAAAATTAGTATTTACAAAATTAAAATGGCATTTAAAACTTCTCTTCCACTACCCTCAAGAGTAGTTCCCTTGGTGGTGATTGTAAGATGCAATTCCCCATTATATAAATAACCTTTTCCAGCTGGCCTTTGATTTGCATCCCGGATAATAGCAAAGCCATCTTCTTCTACTACAGTTATATTTGGCGTTATTTTTTTTAATATTCCAGTATTATTAGCTTTTGAAATACTTTTGGCAGCCAAATTATCAACTTCTGAAAACGTTAATTTAGAACCTAATTTAGGGGCGATAGCCTCAACTGGCTCGGCTGCCTCCCCTATTGGAAAAACCAGAGAAATAGCCTCCAGCATAACTTGTGAATTTTGCTGTTTAATCTTTTCCTTATAAGTTGGGTCGCATAGGAAAGTTTCACATGAAACATGTTTCGGTATACTCTTTAACCCCAACTTATTTGTGGGATTTTTCTCTGCCAAATAAGTTCCGAGTTTCCCAAGGGGTTTCCCAATTCTTTCATTAAAAACACCTAATGCTCCAACTACTGGTCCGAGCGTCTCGCTCGGTCCTTTTACATGCAAGCGTCCCGCTTGCGACACAGAAGCAGGACGCTTGCATGTAAAAGGACGAAGGGAGACCCTTCGACCAGTACGGGAAATGTGGAAAGATTGGACCATCAACAATACGATTTCATGTTAGCCTATAGCGCATTTTTCTCGGGGATTAAAAATCCCTGGCCATTTAGGACAGGATTTTAAATCCTGCCCAGCAACTATTTTGTCTGAAACACTGATTGAACCTGATTATTCTGATTAAGCTGATTTTTTATTTGTAGTTATATTGGTGCTATTTGGCTTGGAGTTTTGGTTTTAGCTATAGGGCCTTAAATTCCGGTCGCAGACCGGCTGATATTGGTAGTAAGGAGTAATCCTTCGGAACACTCGCGATAAGGACAACTTCAATGCACAAGATCTTATTAACCTTCCTTCGCTAAGTAATCCAGGAAAAATTCATACCTCCAAAATCATGATAATAATCATGCAAATATCTGCATATTATGCATGTATAATTTTATTAATTATTGTCTGAAATCCAAAATCAGATATTGATTGTTTACTCCTTGTTATTTATTCATTATCAATTAATTAGATTTTCATTTTAGTGTCATTTGGATTGGGTGGATTTGAGAATTATGACCGCCGTTAGAAATTTTTATGACTAATATCATACGCTTAAATGACGACTTCATGACACAGATATTATGCTGTGGATGGTGGTGGTGGTATCTTTGTACCGAGCATTTAACCAAAGTATATGAATACTAAAGACAAACAAAACATTCAGGATTTTTGGGTAGCAGGTATCAATTATAAGAAAACCGACGCTGCACTAAGGGGAATGTTTGCCGTTAATAATGATCAATATGAACATCTCTTATCTGTTGCCCAGGAATATGGCGTAAATGAATTCTTCATTTTGTCAACCTGCAACAGGACGGAAATTTATGGTTTTGCCGAGCACCATTGCCAATTATCAAGCCTGCTTTGCAGTGTTTGTGCCGGCGATATGGCTACCTTCCAGCAAACTGCTTATATAAAGAATGGTAAGAAGGCTATGGAACACCTGTTTCAGGTAGGCGCAGGGCTTGATTCACAGATCCTGGGTGATTACGAAATACTTGGTCAGATTAAAATTGCTGTAAAGACTGCTAAGACTCATGGTTTCATTGGCCCATTCATGGAAAGGTTGCTCACCACCGTGCTTCAGGCTTCTAAGGCTATTAAGACCCATACTGCTTTAAGCGGGGGGACTGTTTCTGTATCATTTGCTGCAGTACAATATATCAGGGAAGCTTTTGAAGGGCCAACTACTACGCCTAAAATGAAATGCCCTTCTACTGCCCATATGATGACCACCCCAACCATCAACCACTACATAAGCAATGAAAAGACAAATATTGAAGATAAGAAAATAGTACTATTAGGTACAGGCAAGATTGGTAAGTCGACCTGCCGCAACCTGGTTGATTACCTGGGTACACATAATATTACCCTCATTAACAGGACTGAAGCTACTGCTGCTGAACTGGCTAAGGAATTGAAACTGAAATCGGCACCTATCGAAAATCTGGGTAAGGAACTGATGGATGCTGATATAGTATTAGTATCTACAAGTTCGGCTGAGCCAATGGTGCTGGCTAAGGACCTGGCTGGTAATGGCGAAAAGTTAATCATAGATTTCTCTATTCCCTGCAATACCGAAGTAGCTGCACAACAATTGCCTAATGTGAAATTTGTGGATGTTGACCTGCTGTCAAAAATCAAGGACGATACTTTACAACAGCGCAAGGCAGAGGTGCCAAAGGCTATTGCCATTATTAATGAACTTATTGGCGAATTCATGACCTGGTATGAATTGCGCAAGCATGTACCAGTATTGAAGGAGGTAAAAAATAAGTTGAATGAAATTTATATTTCACCATCTTTGCTTAATCTTACTCAACCTACCGCCCATGCCAATGCAGGTAACGATGAGAAGATACAGAAGGTGATTAATTCATTAGCCATAAGGATACGCCAAAACAATACACTGGGCTGTCATTATATACAGGCTATAAACGAGTACATTTCTTAAGTATGGATAAGATAATCCGCATAGGAACCAGGGAAAGCCAGCTTGCCGTGTGGCAGGCTGAAACTGTAAAGGGCCTGCTGGAAAGCAATGGTTACAAAGCAGAGCTGGTGTTTATAAAAAGTGAAGGCGATACCGACCTTAAAACCCCGCTTTACGAAATTGGTGTTCAGGGTATTTTTACCCGCCAGCTCGATATTGCCATGCTGAATGATGATATTGATATTGCGGTGCATTCTATGAAGGATGTGCCTACCATGATGGCTAAGGGAATAGTGCAGGCTGCGGTATTGCCAAGGGCATCGTATAAAGATTTACTGGTACCAAAACCTGGTACCAACATTGAAGGAACTCCCGGACCTTTTATCATAGCTACAAGCAGTATAAGGCGCAAGGCACAATGGCTGAACCGCTTTCCCGATGATTCCCTTGTGAACCTGAGGGGCAATGTAAATACCCGCCTGCGCAAGGTGGCCGAGAATGACTGGAACGGGGCGATATTTGCCGCTGCCGGACTGGAAAGAATTGGACTTCGTCCTGAAAATGCAATAGAACTAGACTGGATGTTACCTGCACCAGCACAAGGCGCTATTCTGGTGGTATGCAGGGAGAATAATGAATACTGCCTTGAAGCATGTGCACATTTCCACGACAGTAATACAGCATTATGCACCAGCATTGAGCGTGATTTCTTGCGTGCATTGATGGGTGGTTGCTCCACACCTATAAGCGCACTGGCAATGGTGGAAGATGGCTATGTGCACTTTACGGGTAATGTTCTAAGTCCGGATGGTACTAAAAAGATTGAAGTAAGCAGAAGGGTGATAATAGGAGAATCAGCTAATCTGGGTGCAATGGCAGGGCAGGAGATATTGGAAGATGGTGGTAGGGAAATATTAGAATCTTTGTCCAAATAATTTTAAAAATGAAACTGAATACATACATACTAAGTACAGCAGATCTGGATCCAACTCTGGTTCAGAAAGCGCTGGACCATGGTATAGAAATTGATGCGGTGTCCTTTATACAGGTGGAACCTATAAGGGAAAACAACCTAAGCGAGGATTTGCTAAAGCTGGCAAACACAAGCATCAATGCCGTATTCACGAGTGCGAATGCTATCAACTCGATAGGTTCATTATTCGAAGGAATCAAGCCAAACTGGAGTATATATTGTATTGGCAAAGCCACCAAGAAGGCGGTGATGGCCTACTTCGACGCTTCGCAAATAAAGGCAACTGCTAATGATGGTGCAGGGCTGGCAGCTGAAATAAAAGCCAATGGAGTAAAGGATGTGGTCTTCTTTTGCGGTGATAAGCGCCTAGATGCCCTGCCTGATTTCTTATACAAGCATGATATTATGGTGAGGGAAATAGTGGTGTATAAAACCAAGGAAACCCCCGACCAGGTGAAGAAGCATTACCAGGGTATTATGTTCTATAGTCCTAATGGTGTGAATAGCTTTTTCAGGATAAATACCCCTTTGCCAGGTTCGGTATTATTTGCCATTGGCAATACCACAGCAAAGGCCATAAAGGAAAAATCTACCAACAAACTAGTGGTTTGTGACTCTCCATCCAAGGAGGTAATGGTAGACCAGCTTATAGCGCATTTTCATAAATAATAATGCCCTCCGGCAAAAACCTAAAGGCCAAACCGGAGGTAGTATCCTATTTTTAAGTAATCAATAAACATAGATTAATGGCGGCATTGCAAAATGATTTGATTTTAAGGGCATTGAGGGGCGAAGAATTATCCAGGCCACCGGTATGGATGATGCGCCAGGCGGGCAGGTATTTGCCTGATTATATTAAGCTGAGGGAAAAGTATGATTTCTTTACCAGGGTAGAAACTCCTGAACTGGCTACCGAAATCACCCTGCAACCTGTGGACCAAGTAGGTGTGGATGCTGCCATTATATTTTCAGATATCCTGGTGATACCACAGGCAATGGGCCTTACTGTATTGCTTGAGGAAGGTAAGGGACCAATTTTGCCTAATGTCATTAAAACCCAGGCTGATATTGATGCACTGAATACCGGTGATGTAGACAACCGCCTGGACTATGTAATGAAGGCCCTGGCAATGACCAAGAACGAACTGAATGGCCGTGTGCCATTGATAGGTTTTGCAGGTGCACCATGGACTTTGCTTTGTTATATGGTAGAAGGCAAGGGCAGTAAATCATTCGATAAAGCGAAACAATTTTGTTTTACCCAGCCCGAAATGGCTCATAGCCTTTTGCAGAAAATCACTGATATTACCATTCTATACCTAAAAGCCCAGATAAAAGCCGGTGCCGACCTGGTGCAGGTGTTTGATAGCTGGAGTGGAATGTTGAGTCCTGCTGACTTTAATAGTATTGCGCTGCCTTACCTTTTGCAGATTTCTGATGCTGTAAGCAAGGATGCGCCTGTGATATTATTCCCTAAGGGTAGCTGGTATGCCTTGCCTGATATTGCCAACAGTAGTGCCGCAGGTATAGGCATCGACTGGACGATTACCCCCAAGATGGCCCGTGAAATGACAAGTAATAAAATAACCATACAGGGCAATTTTGACCCATCTCACCTTTTAGCTCCTATACCGCAAATTAAAAAAGAGGTTAAGGAAATGATTGATGCTTTTGGTGTGAAAAACTATATCGCCAATCTGGGCCACGGCATTATGCCTAATGTGCCTGTAGATCATGCAAAGGCTTTTGTGGAGGCGGTTAAAGATTATTCTAAGTAGAAAATAGAGAGTAGAAAGTAGAAAGTAGAGAGTAGAAAGTAGAAAGTAGAAAGACGGATTTTGGTGGGTACTTAGTAGATATTGTAGAGTAGAAAGACAGATTTTGGAGGGTACTTAGTATATCTTAGATAGTCGGATTTTGGAGAGTATAATGAATCTGTATCAAGATTACTAAAAGAAGATTAAAATAATAGTTCGATATTCATTGAATAACAATCATTACTTATTTTTACAAATAGAGGCGAATCGGTGGTTCGCCTCTATTTTTTAGGCAAATATGGCAAACTCATTATGACTATAAGGGAGCAATTCACGGGATATATATATGCACTGCAAGACAGGATTTGTGCTGGGTTGGAAGGGATTGATGGCAAGGCGAAATTTGTGGAGGATAAATGGGTGAGGCCTGAAGGCGGGGGTGGTAAGACCCGTGTGATAAGTGGTGGGAAAGTTTTTGAAAAAGGCGGCGTGAATACCAGTGCCGTGCATGGGGTATTGCCCGATGCTATGCAGAAGGCTTTCAATGTACCTGAAAGCAATTTTTTCGCTTGTGGCTTGTCGCTGGTGATACACCCGCTAAATCCGTATGTGCCAACGGTCCATGCCAATTGGCGCTATTTTGAGCTGTATGATAAGGAGGGCAAGATACTGGATAGCTGGTTTGGTGGTGGGTCTGACCTTACCCCATATTACCTGTTTGAGGAGGATGCGATACATTTTCATGGTGTACTGAAAGCAGCTATGGAGCCCTTTGGAGTAGATAAGCACCCGAAATATAAACAGTATTGTGACGAGTATTTTGTAAACAAACACCGTGGCAATGAGATGCGGGGTATAGGTGGTGTGTTTTATGATTACCTGCGTCCAAAAGATGCTGGGGATGCTGCATTATTAATGAATTTCCAGCGGGCTAATGGGGATGCGTTTTTACCCGCATACCTGCCCATAGTTGAAAAAAGGAAGGATATACCCTATAGTGAACGCCAGGTAGAATGGCAGGAAATAAGAAGGGGACGCTATGTGGAGTTCAACCTGATTCATGACAGGGGTACACTTTTCGGGCTAAAGACTAATGGCAGGACAGAAAGTATATTAATGAGCCTGCCACCAAGAGCCCGCTGGGAGTATAATTACCAACCCGAACCCGGCAGTCCCGAAGAGGCTATGATGAAATATTACCAGCCGAGGGAGTGGGTGTAGGAGGCTATTTTTTATAGTTTTTCAAAATGTCTTCGATTCTAGGGTCTGGCGTTAAGTCAGTGATTCCGGCTACTTCTATTTTTGAAAAATCAGTATGTACAGTATTGATTACATAATTGAATGAATCTGGCAATAATACTGACGGTACTTTTAAAAGTGGTGACCTTAAATCATCGCACCATTTATTACCAAAGGATTGGCTAATAGCATAATCACCATAGTTATTCCAGCCTTTGGGCAATTCATGCAGCTCAACTTTTTCAATTTGTAAATCGTCTGGGATATGAATAAGAATTGTCTTAAAATCATTATTAAAACCTATTCCATGCCGCCTTATCATACTCTCCAAAAAAGATAAAGCTATTGATTCGGCCGTATAAATAACCAATCTTCCTCCTGATGACCATCGACCGTCAATTCCGGATGCAACAAATTTACTTGCGTAATTTTTATTTGCAATTTTGTATACGAACATGTTTACTTCTTAATTGGAATCGAAATTAGTACGATGAAAATGATTGGATGAAAAAGTAGCGTTACCTTATTTGAAAAGAAATTTGATTTTCCCAAGAAGCATGGGTAAAATTTATAAAGCATCGCCATATGCCAATCTCATCAATTCGTCCCTTACCAAATCTACGCCCCCCGGTGTTATTAGCCACTCTATTGGTTTTTCAGGTCTATTCCAAAACGGCTTTTGTAGCCAATAATTAAATTCGTCTAGGTTGCCAAAAAGTTCTTCTCCTAATTGATATAAGGAAATCAGCTTAAGCAAATGCTCACTTTGTAAAGGTTCAAGCGATTTTTTGTTCGCTTTATAATTACTAATTGTGCGTGTAGATAGATGAATAATTTGCGCAAGATTCTTTTCAGACATTTTGATCAAGGCAGCAAAGTCGTAGAACACATCGGATCCTATACCTTTACGGGCATTTGCCACAAGGTTAAAATTATTATTACCCGTAAATAAGACAAATTTATTTTTCAGAGTATTGCTTTCAATAACTTTGTTTACTCCCATAAAAAGTATTTGAAGAATAAAGGTAGTGAATTATTTCATTTTGAAAGTGGAGAATATTCGTTAATTAGTTTTGCCAAACTGACTTTTGTTAGGAGCAAGAATTAGCCTAAAAGTCCCGAAAGTGCTAATTTTGCTATCTCGTTTTTGTTTTCATGAAGAAATCCCTCGTTACCCTGTTTTTATTGTTGATGTTGGTAGTTTGTTTTGCATTTAGCAAACAGAAGAAAACTAGTATACAATATTCTTTTTCGGGAGAACCAAAGACCAAGGCGCAGCTGGGCGAGGTATTGTTTTTTGATAAAATATTGTCTTCTGATAGTACCAAAAGTTGCGCATCATGTCATATTCCTGAATATGGGTTTGCAGATACTGTTGCTTTTAGTAAAGGTGTTATGAACAGAACTGGTGGCCGAAATGCACCATCCTGTGCCAATATTGCCGACCGCCCTTATTTGTTTTACGATGGCAGGGCTGCTACCCTTGAGGAACAAGTAAAATTCCCAATTGAGAACGAGGTGGAGATGAACCTACCATTACCCAAGGCAGTAAAAAGGTTGCAGCAAAACAAAGAATATATAGCCTGGTTTAAATCTGTCTTTAAGGAAGAACCTAATGAAAACAACCTCAAATCTGCTATTGCCTCCTACGAACGAACCCTGGAAACATCAAAAACTACGTACGACAGGTATATGGCAAACGATGATTCAATATTGATGGGTGAATCAGCACTCAGGGGTAGGACATTATTTCTGGAGAAAGCACGGTGCTTTGAGTGCCATTTTACCCCAGATTTTACCGGTGATGAATTCAGGAATGTAGGCTTGTTTGATGGGGGAAAACTGAATGACTCCGGTAGATACTTGATTTCCAAAAACAAAGCAGATATTGGCAAGTTCAAAGTGCCCGGACTGAGGAATGTGGCCGTTACTGCCCCTTATATGCACAATGGGATGTTCAAAACCTTGAAAGAGGTAATAGAATATTACAATGACCCTCGTAAGGTAGTTCCTCACCCCATAAATACAGATTCAGTTTTAACTGCCCCATTAAATCTCTCAACCCAGGATAAAATAGACCTTGAAGCTTTTTTGAATACACTAACCGATGACAGGTTCAAGAATAGGTAATAAATAGGTTTAGTGTATTGCTCTATTGCGTCCCGATTTGGCAGGATCCCACCACTCTTTCGTGTTATATAATTTTAATATGGAAAAAATGACGACAATTAGGTTTTGGGTTTTATAATAACCTTAGTTTTGCGTCACGAAATGGGTCAATAATTGTCTCCTTCATCACAAATTACAGACTATGCATTTAATCAGAAGAAACCGCATACTACGCCAGTCACCGGCAATAAGGGCTATGGTAGCCGAAACTATCTTAAGGCCGGCAGATTTTATAGCACCACTTTTTATTACCGAAGGAAGCGGGGTAAGGGAAGAAATATCATCAATGCAGGGCTATTACCGCATGAGTATTGATAATACCCTGAATGAAGTGAAAGAATTGTGGGGTTTGGGAATTAAAAGTGTATTGCTTTTCATTAAGTGCAAAGATGAACTGAAAGACAATAAGGGTACAGAAGCATTAAATCCTAACGGATTGATGCAAAGGAGCATAAGGGCTATTAAAAGTGCCTGCCCTGGTATGATTGTGATGACTGACGTGGCTTTAGACCCATTTAGCATCTATGGCCATGACGGAATAGTAGAAGATAATGAAATAGTGAACGACCCTACTGTGGAAGTATTGGCGCAAATGAGTGTGAGCCATGCCCAGGCAGGTGCAGATATTGTGGCTCCCAGCGACATGATGGATGGCCGCATACTAGCCATAAGGGAAGCATTGGAACAAAACAACATGACCCGCACAGGCATAATGGCCTATAGTGCCAAGTATGCAAGTTGCTTTTATGGTCCCTTCAGGGATGCGCTGGATAGTGCACCAGGATTTGGCGATAAGAAAACCTACCAGATGGACTACGCCAACCGTCGTGAAGCAATAAAGGAAACCCTGATGGATGTGGAAGAAGGTGCTGATATAGTAATGGTAAAACCTGCTATGGCTTATCTGGATATTATCCGTGAGGTGAGGGATAGTGTGGATGTGCCGGTAAGTGCCTACCATGTTAGCGGTGAATATGCCATGATAAAAGCTGCCGTAAAAATGGGTTGGCTGGATGAAAATAAGGCCATTATTGAGTCACTAAGCAGCATAAAGCGTGCCGGTGCCGACCTTATTGCTACCTATTATGCCAAGGATGCCGCCAAATTGATAAACGGATAGTCTTATATTTGTATCATAAATCTGCATTTATGGCATTTCCAGCAGTTAGTTATATAACACCTGATGATTATCTCGAAATAGAGGTAAGAAGTCTAGAAAAACATGAATACTTCGAAGGAAGAATTTATGATATGGCGGGTGCTTCTTTCGACCATAACTTTATAGTTGCCAACCTGATGAGAAAGATTGGCAATTATTTGGAAGGTAAAGAGTGTGAGATTTTGGTGGCTGACCTAAGGGTCACAACACCTGATTTTGATTCTTTCATGTATCCAGACCTGACAATTTTATGTGAAGAGCTACAGCGTAAAGAAAATGGATTTGATACATTAACCAACCCAACAGCAATCATTGAAGTAATGAGTTCTTCAACCAAGGGTTATGATATGGCGTTCAAATTTCACTACTATAAACAAATACCCTCTTTGAAGGAATATATTTTGGTGGATTCTACCAGGAAATTTATTCAAATAAACAGGAGAAAGAATGAAACTACCTGGGACGAGCCAATTTATGCGGAAGATGGTAACTCTTCTTTGGTTATTGATTCAATCGGATTCGACTTGCCATTGAATGAGGTTTATAGGAAAACGTCTTTAGCGTAATTCGGGCATTTATTTATGACAAAGTTCTTTAGGTTATTACCTTCTACCCTGCCTTATGGCACGGATAAGTTCACGGTTTCTTCTGTCGGCACGGGATTGTGTATAAGAGCTCACAGCCCAGATAGCTGTAAATAACCAAATGTAGAAACCCAGGCCAACTAAGACTAAAGTAAAAAGCGCAATCACCTGTAGGATGATAGCAAACACCGCAGAAATCAATTTGCCCCTGAGCAAAAATGACAAACCGGGAAACAAAATGGCAATAAGAATCATAAATAGTACAGATAATATTCAAATAAAGTTATAACAAAGTTCAGGATTTATCATCAGAACCACTAAGAAAAAATATTTTGTAGCTCAATTATAAAATTGAAACAGATGAAAATAACGACAAGAAGCCAGGAATTATTCGAAAGGGCCCAGAAAACAATACCAGGCGGGGTAAACTCACCGGTAAGGGCTTTCAGGAGCGTGGGTGGCACACCATTATTTATGGAGCGGGCTAAAGGCGCATACATGTTTGACGCTGATGGCAACAGGTATGTAGATTATATCAACTCATGGGGCCCTATGATTTTAGGCCATGCTTATGAACCTGTAGTGGATGCTATTTGCGAAAAAGCAGCCCACTCTACTTCTTTTGGTGCACCTACAGAGCTGGAAATAGAAATGGCTGAACTTATATGTAGCATGGCTCCAAATGTGGACATGGTGCGTATGGTGAGCAGTGGTACTGAGGCATGTATGAGTGCACTAAGGCTAGCCCGTGGCTATACCGGCAGGAACAAATTCATCAAATTTGAAGGTTGTTACCATGGGCATGCTGATGCTTTTCTAGTAAAGGCAGGTAGCGGGCTGGCTACTTTTAATATACAAACAGTGCCTGGTGTTACAGCGGGTGTATCAATTGATACCCTTACTGCCCCATATAATGACCTTGAGGCTGTAGAGCAACTGGTAAAACAATATCCGGGAGAAATAGCAGCTATCATCATAGAACCTGTTGCTGGTAATATGGGTTGTATTATACCAGAACCCGGCTTCCTGCAAGGGCTAAGGGATATTTGCGATAAGGAAGATATTGTATTTATTTTCGACGAGGTGATGACAGGCTTCAGGCTTGCTGCTGGTGGTGCACAGGAAAGACTAGGTATTGATGCCGACCTGGTAACCTATGGTAAGGTGATAGGTGGTGGATTGCCTGTTGGTGCTTTTGGTGGTAAAAGGGCCATTATGGAGCATATAGCCCCATTGGGTAATGTTTACCAGGCAGGCACACTGAGTGGTAACCCAATAGCCATGATAGCCGGGTATACCATGCTGAGAACTTTAAAGGACAATCCATCTATCTATAAAGAGATTGAAGATAAAACCGCTTACCTGCAAGCAGGATTGGAGAAAGCATTAAGCACGGGTAGTTCCCCATTTGTTATCAACCGTTTTGGCTCTATGATTAGCGTACATTTTAGCGAAAAGCCGGTGAATAATTTCGCATCTGCTGCCGCTGCCAATAATGCACTTTTCAATAAGTTCTTCCATGGCATGCTTACCGATGGTTTTTATTTGCCACCATCAGCTTTTGAAACCTGGTTTATCAGTAAGGCATTATCATTTGAGGATATCGATGAGACTGTTTTTGCTGCGCAAAACTTTATTTCGAATTTTTAAGAACAACCAGATTATTATAATAAGGGGCTATCATACAATTATGGTAGCCCATTATTTTTTTGATTAGGCCCCGAATGTTACTTCACCCTCCCAGCTTCATCAATGGCACTTACCTGATGGGTTTCAGATTGTTTGCCACCAAATTTCCAGGTAAGGGCAAGACTAAAAAATTGGGTGGCATACCTTACCCTAGCGTCCGACTTGAAATTTGTTGACTCATTATAATAGTAAAATTTGTTGATATACAGTGGGTCTTCGGCTGAGAACTTGATTAAGAAACGCTCGTTTATTTTTTTTGACACACCCAATTCCATATAGCCGTTAGCCATAAAAGACTCGGTAAGTGATGATCTGCCATTGCTGTTATAATACCCGTAGCCATCAGCTTTCCATCCTTTACCAAAATCGAATTGGGTATTCACAGAAACCGAATATCCTGAGTATTCCACATGCTTATTTACATTATTCACCATGCCATTGTAGCTGGCATAAAACACACTTACTGATGAATTGAGACTCCACCATTTAAAAATGTTTTTATTGAATTGAATACCTATATACCCAAAATTATTAGATGCAAAATTCTTCTGGGTTTTGTACACTACCCTGGTTGAGTCATTTACCTCTAGTATATCATTCATTACATCATTTGTAGCCGAATAGTTTAATGTAGTTATAATCATATTCTTATAGCTATGCTTCAATTCAATACTATTGGTAAACTGCGGCTGAAGATTTGGATTGCCTACATTGTAGTTGTAATCAAAGGCATAATAAATAAAAGGATTCAACTGATTGTAGGATGGACGGTCAATTCGGCGGCCATAGTTGAGTTCGAACTGATTGCTGCTGTCTTTCTTATAAGAAAGGAATCCTGTTGGAAAAAGGGAAAGATAATGTTTAGTAAAATGAACATCATGAACGTATTGTTGTCCATCAGCATTAGTTTGCTCTGCTCTTAGCCCCACTCTGGCATCCCATTTAGGGTTGAGTGTTTTAGAGAAATTAAGGTAGGCAGCATTAATATTCTCCTTGTAATTGAAACGGTTGGAGCGGGTAGAGTCATATACCCAGGCCCCCCCAACATACTGGGTAAATTTTGCATCATTATCAGTACCTACAATGCTGCTTTTCAGTCCTGCTTCCATTTTTATATCATGCTTCAATGTGCCTGAATAATCTGCCCTTGCACTAAATACGTTGATTTCTGATGGCTGCTGGCTATGCAATAGTTGTTGATTAGTTAGGAGCTTGATAACATCATATTGGGTATTATTGATGTCCTGCCATGCTGTTTTAGTGAATGCGAGATAATCAAGATTCACATCAAGGGTATTGTCTTTATTGAACTTGTGGGTAAGGTAGGCATTAGCCATAATGTCCTTGCGCAGGTGGTAATCCTTATTTCTCACCTCTCCAAACCCTATACTATTATTCACGTCGTTTGTGGTTGCAGTACTAATATCACCATGGGTATTGTTAGGGTGGTAAGTACTACGCACATTTACCCCTATAGTATTATCCTTATCAAGGTCATAATCAGCAGCCAATCTTATTGCCGTATTACTGAAATCCTCTATTGTAGCTGAATGGACTTTACTTTTCGCCAAAAGGCTAGAATTGGCAACATTGAAATAACTAAGGGTTTCCAGATAATCTGCAAAACCTATAGCCTCCATATCAGTGAGTCCAAAGGATAGGTTCAGCTTCTTTTTCTTATAATTTACCTGTAAGCTCTCATGCCTGTTGTAGCGCACACCCTGCCCATAACTTAGGGTTAAATTGCCATTGAGTCCCTGTTTTCTATTTTTCTTAATCTTTACATTGATAACCCCGGTATTTCCGGCTGCATCATATTTGGCACCTGGTTGGGTAATAAGTTCTATCTGACTTACCTCTTCGGCAGTAATGGTGCGTAGATAATTGGCCAGGTCATCGCCACTAAGATAGGTGGGGTGGTCGTCAATCAACACCATTACACCAGCCTTACCCATCATGGTAATATTTCCATTTTGGTCAACCGACACCCCCGGTAACCTGCGCAACAAATCAAGAACTGTAGAAATAGCTGTAGTAGAAGTCCCCTCAATATTTACCACTAACTTACCCAGCGACATTTCGATAAAAGGCTTTTTCGCAGTAATGGCAACCTCTCCAAGCGAATTATTGGATTTATGTAATTGTATGTTGAATGGCACTGAGGTATTTTCATTGACATTTATAGGCATCAAAAGGGATTCATAACCTACAGATGTAGCTGAAAGTAAATAGCTACCACCTGATACCTGACTGAAAGTAAATACCCCTTTATCATCAGAGATTTCCGTTTTAACCCATGACGAATCTGCGCCTTTCAATAGGGAAATCGTAGCCCCACTAAGGGTTGCCTTTTCATCGCTTATTATACCACTAATAGTCAATAACTGGGCTACAGCCGCCAAGGGACATAACAAACAAACTAATAGGGATAATACTTTGGTAATCCAACTCATACTTATGGATAGCTATTTCCCCAAAGGTAGGGACAGAAATGCACCCGGTATAGAAGATTAACCTTATTTAACCGAAGAGGGGTTATATTCATAAGGGACTCATGCGACTTTTTGGCTCTAAATACAACATAAAAAAGCAGGAGCATTTCTACTCCTGCCCAATACTAAAAGAATAAACAGGATTAATGTTGCACCTGTATTTTGTTGTTGTAATTAATATTTTCAGACTTAAAATTCATTAAATAAAGGCCATTTGTAAGACCCGATAAATCAAATTGTTGATTACCAGAACCTTTGGTCAGGGTTATTGATGATTGAATTAGCTCCTTCCCAGTAATATCTGTAATAGTAATGGTTGCCTTTTCGGTTGTTAATTCCTGCCAACTAAGGTTTAGTTTGCCATTTGTAGGGTTAGGATAGGCCGTAATGGAAGCAACTATATTATTTAGACCGGGTACAGATTCTGCACCTGGTGTAATCGTTTTTGAAACTGTATGCTGAATGAAATTTGCAGCCGACATAGAGGGGTTTGCTGAAGTGAGCATAATACCCGTATATGGTGTTGTAGTATAATTAATAGCCTCAGGGTGAACGGTATAAGTCTGACCAACCGGGATAGACGGGAAAGTATAATGACCGGCAGCATCAGTGAAGACCTGTTGGATGAGGCTACCGGTAGTTGAATTTATCAGGTATATCCTTAGATGAACCGCAGGTAAACCTGTAGAAGAACCACGATTGGCACCAGTAGTAACGTCCCCAGCAATAAACCCTGTTCCGGCAGGTACGGTACCCCATGCCATATCGATGTCTTTATTTACATCGGCTGTTCCGCTAATATGGTTGATAACATCAGCAGTATTCCAGAAATAACTGCTTGTGTGGTAGGTAGGCACATATCCGGTATAGGAAGCTGTGGAATCGTAGCCTGCTGCCTTAACCCTAAAAGAATCTGAAGCCATGCCAGTAAAGTGATAATAATAGCTGCTTATGCCCGAAACCGTAGTATAAATAGAGTCAACGGCTACTAAATTATGTGTACCAGAGTTGTAATGGATCAACCATACAGTGAGTGGACCTGAATAAGCACCACTAGAAAAAACTATATTACCTGAAATACCATTAAGTACCGAAACACTGATAACCTGAGTGCAAAAAACAGTGCCGATACAACTTGGCACAGTATAGGTTAATGTGGTAGTACCTGATGCAATACCGGTAACAACACCGGTTGATGGATTAACAGTTGCAACCGCCGGGGTACTGCTTGCCCATGTACCCCCTAAAGTAGCGTCAGTATATATAACCATAGCACCGATGGCAACATTTAATGTAGTATACGAAATAGGTGCCAATGAAATGGGTGTGCCCACACTTAATACTTTAGTCACGGTTTCTGCTCCGCAAATCCCAACACCAGTATAACTAATTAATGTAGTGCCTGAGGAGACTCCAGTTACCAAACCTGTACTTGAAACAGTAGCCACCGCAGTATTAGAACTCTCCCATGTTCCTCCGGGATATGAATCTAACATAGAATCAGAAGCCCCAATGCATAGCAAGGATGGGCCAACTATCGGTCCCACTCCCGTTGAATTAACCGTGATACTCCCATCAACCGAACAACCTGTTCCCAGTGTATAATAGACTGTAGCAACACCAGGGGAAACACCCACAATAACTCCCGTCGTAGCATTTATAGTAAGAATTGACGGAAAATCAACGCTCCATGTGCCACCCGGATCGGCATCTGAAACCGCTGAGGTTACTCCTACGCAAATTCCCGAAGGACCCGTTATCCAAGGAACAAAAGGACCAACCGTAAATATTTCGGTAATAAAAGAACCACCTACTGTATATGTAATAACACAACTTCCACTTGCTACCCCAAATAATGTTCCATCAGTTGGGTTTATAGTGGCAATAGCAGGATCACTACTACTCCATGTACCACCCGGCGTAGAATCGGATAGATAAGCGTAGGAACGTTGGCATACTGTGGTTGGACCCACAATTGGTGCAATAGCAAAAGTGGCAACAGACATGCAAATTGCAGCAATAAAAAGGAGTAACAGTTTTTTCATAAAACAATTTATTTTGTTAGGTTAAGTAAAGAAGGCTGACGAGGCCAACATTCCCAATACCGATGAAATTTTATTGGTGTCTTAATATATAGACGTAATTTATTAGCCAAATGTTAGTAACCCAACAAAATAATTTATTTGTAAAAAAAATCGGCTGTGATGAAAAAGACATCGCCTAATCATCACAGCCGGAATTTACCAGTATCAGATTTATTCCAATTACTTCTTGTCCTTGCTATTCACAAAATCTACAATTCCACTCAATATATTGCGGCAGTATTGCTCCGACTTCGCAGGGTCTTTGAGCATCGCCATTTGTGATGGATTGCGTATATCTCCACATTCAATTAATACAGCAGGATTATCATTTTCATTGAGTACATGTATTCTCTTTTCTTTAATTGGCAACGTGAGGCCTTGGGTTGCAAGTCTACCAGCTATTGCAGAACCAAGTAATAAGCTTTGTGGTAATTGCTTATTTCCTTTAGAAACATATATTTCATAATCACTCACTGAGTCACGGCCGGGAAGCTTACTATTAGTATGTATAGAAACAAAGAGTGCGGCATGAGCTTCATTGGCCATTTTCACCCTTTCTGCCAGAGTTGGATAGTTATCTCCATCCCTTGTGAGTACCACGTCAATATTGTATTCTTTAGCCAGACGGTTAAGATTATTTGTTATTTGCATGGCTACATTTTTTTCCAATAAGCCATCATTATTGTATGCACCATTATCCTTCCCTCCATGGCCTGCATCCAGCACTATAAGGGTGCGTTCAGTGGCTCGGGTTTGGGGGGTGTTGGTGATTTTGAACGAGCATAAGGTTGCAATACCCAGATATAATGGGAGTGCCAGAATACGGCGAAGACCAGCAAATGAAGTGTTGGGCGATTTTGTAAGCATAGTTAATCGTCTTTTAATGGGTGAGTGAAAAAATGAATGGGCAATTGTTGGGAAAAGATTAGCGTAGCGGGCATGCAGCAACATTCGTGCGAAAGTATCAGTATCATTAGGTGCTATTGCAGCTTCATCGGCTATAAATTCGTGAACCATTGTGAGCTCCTTTCTCATAAGCCAATAAAAAGGATTAATCCAGAAAACCACCAATACCAGTTGCATCAGCAGGTTGTCATAAGAGTGTTTTTGTTTGATGTGACACAGTTCATGAACCATCATTTGCTTACCAGGGTCGGTTTCAGGGTCGGTACTTTCATTCCAATACAAATTATTGAGGAATGAAAATGGGGCAGATGGAATATTGACATGGATAAGGTTGTAACCAGGATATTTACTTACCCTGCTGCCTGATTTTATTTTGAACAGCCTTACTATGGGTATTATGCTCCAAACCAATAGTATGCCGATTACAAAGGCATAAAGGCTAAAAAGTACATGTTCCATAGTGAACCATGATTGTGTACCAGATGAGACTACCACATCGGCTTCTTCCCCACCGCTAATAACCTGTAGCATTTTTATTGCAACGAGGTTTTGCGATTTGGTTACCAGGTTGTAGCTAATATTGGTAGTTGGTAATAAAAGACTTGCCACCACTGCCGCCCTTAGGAAATGACGGTTGAATACGTGCATCTTCTGGTTTTTCAAAACCAATAAATACCATAGGTAAAACAATCCTGAACTTAGGATGGCCTTTGAGAGAAAGAGGATATACGCATTCATAAAAGTGGTTTTAAAGTTTTTAAAAATCGGTCTTCAGGTACTTATTTATTCTTCAATTGTTTCAATAGTAGTTCCAGGTCATCAACCGATAGTTTTTGCTCATCAACCAGGAAGGATACTACATTACTAAATGACCCTTCAAAATATCCTTTGGCCAGGTTAGTCAATGATGATGTGGAATAATCATCCTTTGATATTGCCGGGTGATACCTATGTATGCGCCCTAGGATTTCGATGGTTACAAATTCCTTATCCACCAGTGTTTTCAGAATGGTGGCTACAGTATTTTTATGGGGCTGTGGTTCGGGCATTGCCTCTACCAGTTCCATAAGCAAGCCACTACCCAATTTCCACAGCACCTTCATTACCTGTTCTTCTGCTCTTGTCAATGATTTCATCTAAAACTATCTTTGTAGTTCAAAGGTAAAACTATTTTTATAGTTTTATCAAATATTTTGAGAAATATTTTTTGGGGGTAGCTGGTAATATTTATAGGGTGCTTAATTTTGTGTTTGAATTCATTAGTTAAGCCAGCTATTAAAGTTGTCATTAACAAAATGTAATGATAAATAAGTTTATAAAATTAACAGTCAGCGATATACACATAGAATATTATATATATTTGTAATTGTTTGCTAATTCTCCTAAATTGCGAATCATCATGGAAAGTAAACCTACTTATATTGACCTTTTTGCTGGTTGTGGAGGATTATCATTAGGCCTTCATCAAGCTGGTTGGCAGGGTTTATTTGCAGTAGAAAAAAATGCTGATGCGTTTAAAACTCTAGAACATAATTTAATAACTGAAAAAAAGCATTTTTTATGGCCTGAATCTTGGTTGCAAAAACGTGCTTGGGATATCAATCAATTATTGTTAGAACATAAAACTGACCTTCTAAAACTAATAGGTAAGGTAGAATTAGTAACTGGTGGCCCTCCTTGTCAAGGTTTCTCTACAGCAGGAAAGAGGCGTGAAAGCGATTTAAGAAATAGCCTCATTAAATCATATTTGAAGTTCATTATGTACGTACAGCCTAAAATTATTTTCTTTGAAAATGTTAGGGGCTTTACATTGAAATTTGATAAAAACAAGACGAAAGGTGTTGCATATTCACAATATGTAACTGAAATGCTCGATCGGTTGGGATATCATGTACATGGTCAGTTGGTTAATTTTGGAGACTATGGCATTCCTCAGAAAAGGGTCAGATTTATTCTTGTTGGAATAAGAAAAAGTGTTCCTAATTCATCAATAGAAACTGCTGAATGGTTTTTTAAACAATTAAAAATTAATAAAACACAATTTCTTGCAGAAAGGAATATTGACCAAAATACTAACCTAGGTGATGCAATATCCGATTTATTGAAAAGCAATGGGGAAATTCAATCACCAGATACGAAGCGTTTTAATGCAGGTATATACTCAACCCCCACAAGTGCCTACCAAAAATTAATGAGGAAAGGTATTGACAGCCCGATAGTTGATAGCCATAGATTTCCACAACATAGACCCGATATAATTGGCAAATTTCAATACATACTAGGCAACTGTAAGAAAAATAAAGAAATAGATAAAGAAGTAAGAACGAAGTTTGGTATAAAAAAGCATACAATTATACCGTTAGACGAAAATGAAAAAAGCCCAACAATTACAAGCTTGCCCGATGATTATATACATTATATAGAACCTAGAATAATGACTGTAAGGGAATATGCACGTATTCAATCTTTCCCCGATTCTTACCATTTTAAAGGCAAGTATACATCAGGTGGTAAAATGCGTACTAAGGAAGTACCTAGATATACACAAATAGGAAACGCCATTCCTCCTCTTTTTGGCGAACAAAGCGGACTGGTTCTAAAAAAATATTTAGTATAATGGAGTCAAAACTGCAATTTAAAATTAGTTCTGCATTGAAGAACATTATTGGAAGAGATCTAATAAATGATGACTTCATTGCTGTATTTGAACTCGTGAAAAATTCATATGATGCCCATTCAACTAAAGTTGAAATTATATTTGAAAATCTCAAAACTGAAAAACAAAAAATAATTATTCGTGACAATGGCAAAGGCATGAATTATGAAGATTTAGTAAATAAATGGCTGTTTCTTGCATATTCAGCTAAAAAAGAGGGTACAGAGGAGGATAATTATACTTATAGAGATAAAATAAACACCAAAAGAGCATATGCCGGTGCTAAAGGAATTGGACGATTTTCATGTGACAGACTTGGTTCCTACCTTTATTTAGAGACTAAGAAAAATGAATTAAATGCAAAAACGGAAGTATTATACACTGATTGGGAAAAATTCGAATCTGATATTACAGAGGAATTTATAGATATAAGCGTAATTCATGATACAATTGAATACAGCAATTACCGTTTAAATCACGGAACAGTATTAGAGATAACTAACTTGAGAAGTACATGGGATAGAGAGAAGTTGCTGAAATTGAAAAGTGCCTTGGCAAAGCTAGTAAACCCTAATACTAAGGATAGTGACGATGTATTCAAAATTAGCTTAATAGTCGATTCTGAATTACCTGAGGATAATAAAGTAAAAGAGGAAGGATTAAAGAAGTCTCTTACTCGAGAATCAATATATAAGGATGTTGTTAATGGGGAAGTTGAGAATTTAATTTTTGAAGCTTTAGATATTAAAACAACTAAGATTATTTCGCAAGTATCAGACACTCAAAAGGCAATAGTTAAAACTGAGCTTCAGGAAGGAGGTAAATTGGTATATTGTATAGTTGAGGAAAATCCATTACCAATTTTAGGAAGCGTCGATTTTACAATTTATTATTTGAATCACTCCTCAAAATCAACATTTACGAGAAGAATGGGTGTGCCTCCTGTAGATTATGGTCATATATTCATTTACAAAAATGGATTGAGGATATATCCGTATGGAGAAAGGGGAGAAGATCCACTGAAAATGGATAATAGAAAAGCCCAAGGACGTACTAGATTTCTAGGTACTCGTGAAGTTATTGGATATATTAATATTAATGGCTCAAATGATGAATTAAGAGAAACTTCAAGCAGAGGAGATGGTTTAATAAAGACAGAAACATACAATGCTTTATATGAATGGTTTTACACTACACTTAAACGATTAGAGAAGTATATTATTGAAGTTTCAGATTGGGGGAAAGATTTATCCGAAGATGATTACATAAATCTTGATGAAAATAGCAAAGTTCTAGCATTGCAAAATATCGTAATGAATCTTTCTAAAACCAAAAATATTATATCGATTGATTATGCACCTGATTTATTTCAAATTTTAGAATCAAAAGGAGAAAATTCAGCTAGAGGAATTCTATCAGAAATTAGGCAGAAAATTCAACAAGATAATTTTGAAAAGCATGAGATTTTAAGTGTAATTGATAAAGCTCAAAATAAAATATCTAATCTTGAGAAAATTAAAAATGAAGCAGAGGATGACGCATTTAGAGAACTAATTAAAAACGAATCATTAGCAATTGAACTAGAAAAAGAAATAAAAAAAGGGTCTTGGAAGGGTGCTTTACTAGGTACAGATAAGGAAAGAATTATTGGTTTACAACACCAAATATTTCATTCATCCAGTAGAATTACAAGAAACTTAAAGTTATTGTTAAGAGAGTTAGATCCTATGCAATTGAATGAGCAAATTCGCAAGTACATTACAGTGATTTCAATGGAGACAACAAAGATTCATTCAATTGCAAATTTCATAACCAAAGCAAATTTTAATTTGGTAGCGAGTGAAATTGAAATCGATATCGTAGAATTCATTACGGAATACATCAATGAAATTTACATATCTAACGATAAAATTATTGATACCACTCTAGGAATAAATATTATAAATCGAGGCAATAACCGATTTGTTAGGGCAATTAGACCATTGGAAATTACAACACTCATAGATAATTTCATATCTAATGCAGAAAAAGCTGGAGCAGAAAAAATTTCATTTACATTTTCTAAATTAAAAAATAATTTAGTGCTTGAAATTAGTGATAATGCAAAAACTGGTATTCCTAAGGAAAATATATCAAAGATTTTCGATCTTGGATTTACTACAACTGATGGATCAGGTATAGGCTTATTTCAAGTAAAGGATATAGTAAGCAAATTAAAAGGAACTATTGATGTTGAATCTACTAAAGATACGGGAACCACTTTTAAAATCACCATATAATTATGAAATTAGATTACAAAATACTTTGGCTGGATGATAAGATTGAAGAACTTTTTGTTGAAGATCAATATATTGAAGAAATTGATGCTTTTTTGAAAGACGAAGGATTTAATCCAATTATTATTACTGTTTCTAAAGAAGAAGAGTTTTTCAAAGAGTTGGATGACTCATTTGATTTAATTTTAACAGATTACCATTTAAACAGAATTAATGGTAATGAAATAGTAGATACGGTTAGAGATAAATCAATACTTACTGAGATAATGTTTTATACTGCTCAGGCTGAGGATTTGAACTCCATTAAAAAAGATAGGATAACCTTTCTTGAAACTAGAGGGTTAAAAACCCAAGGAAACCATCAAGAAGTTCTGATTATACATCTAAAAAAGCTAATTGGATTGACAATAAAAAAGTTTCAGCATATTGTGGCTATGAGAGGTTTAATTATGCAAGAAACTAGTTCATTAGATATGCAAATGTTGGAAATAATTAATTTGGCTTTGAAGAATGACAAAATTGACTTTAATACTATGGCGTTAGGCATTTATGATGAAATAATTGAACTCTATAATCGTAAAATTAAATTGGTAGATGAATGGAAGCGAGATTCAAAATTCACCAAATTAACAAAGGATAATTTTGTATTTAGTGCTGAGTATAAAATCAAGACACTGGGTGTAATTTTAGAATACTTGAAATTAAATGATTATAGCAATGAATATAAAGAAGAAATAAATTCAATCAGAAACAAATTTGCCCATTCTGTTTTAGTAAAGGATGAAACAGGAAGGCAGTATTTTCAATACGGACAAGATGGACTAACATTTGACGAAAATTTATGTAAAAAAATTAGAAAAGACATTAATAAGCATAAAAAGAACTTTGATACCACATTAGAAGCGTTAGAAAACTAAAAAATGAATCTAGCTTACTTTTTTGGTTCATAAGGTTTTAAAGAACAAACCGATCACCTATTTTCAATTTGGCCTATCTTTGCCGGTTCTATGGGACATAAAAAACTCATTCGTTTTCAGGCTATTGATACATATAGCAATGTATTGCAGTACCCCGAAAACATGAAAGGTAATTGGAATAATTTTTTCACCAATAATAACCCTTTGACACTGGAACTTGCCTGCGGCAGGGGGGAATATAGTGTGGGTCTGGGCCGTGAAAACCGGGACAAGAATTATCTGGGAGTAGATATAAAGGGCAACCGTATCTATGCCGGTGCCAAAATAGCCCTTACCGAAAAGCTAAGTAACGTAGGTTTCCTACGTATACACATAGGGCAGATAACCCAATATTTTGCCCAGGACGAAGTGGATGAGATTTGGATAATTTTCCCTGACCCATTTTTACGTAAGGGCAAGGCGAAGAACCGCCTCACCCATGCCCGTTTCCTGCATAGCTACCAGCAAATAATGAAGGCAGGTGGCAAGGTGAACCTCAAAACCGACTCTAAGGAACTCTATGATTTCACTCTGGAAACTATAGCTGAAGAAGGTTGCACCATTGTAGATAATATTGCCGATATCTATGGCAAGGGCATGGCAACGGGCCCATTGGCCATCAAAACCTACTACGAAGGCATGCACCTTGAAGATGGCAGAACTATTTATTATGTTTCCTTTACCCTACCTGCAACACCTATAGAGTTGAAGGGCAGGTTTGCCAAAGGTGGTGAGGATAACGATGAAGATGATAGCATAGAAACAGATGAAGGAGGGTAAGGATTACCTGATATTGCCCAATGGCCTGCTGGTATTTACTGCTACTTACCTCAAGGAACGAGGCTATTGCTGCGGTAATGGCTGCCTCAATTGCCCCTTCGATTACGTAAATGTAGCCGAACCAAAAAGAACTGAACTACTTCAAAAGCAAAATAATGATACCACCACCCAAAAAGGATAAGGAAAGCATTTATGATGCCATATACGATGTGGTGCGCTGTGTGCCTGAGGGCAGGGTTACCAGTTATGGGGCTGTAGCGGCAGCTATTGGAGCCGCATCAGGGGCAAGGGTGGTGGGTTATGCCATGAATATGTGCCATGGGGTAAGCCCCAAAGTGCCTGCCCACCGTGTAGTGAACCGCAATGGACTCCTCACTGGGAAATTCCATTTCTCCCCTCCCGAGCAAATGCAGCAATTACTGGAAAGCGAAGGCGTAAAAGTAGAAAACGACAAAGTTGTTGATTTTGCGAAATTGTTTTGGGACCCAATGGTGGAGTTGTAATGATAAGCAATGGCCCTAATGCAATGACCACCCCAACAGCAACCACGCCAACACGATAAGCGGCGACGGTATTTTAGTGAAATAGAGCAAGCAGAAGGTAATAATTACAATAACCAGATTGCTCCACTCAAAATCAAGGGTTTTGGGGTCGAAGGCTATTGACTGGAACAAGAAGATACCCGAAGCCCAGATGATTCCTACCACAGCAGCATTAAATCCCTCCAACGCACGGAAGATGATAACGTGGTGCTTCAGGTTTTCGTAGATAGGGAAGAAGAAAAACAGAAGGAGGGTACTGGGAAGAAAAACAGCTACTGTAGCCACAAGGCAGCCAGCTACCTGCCAGCCCATACCGTAAGAACTCATAGCCAGGCCACCGGCAAAAGAGCATATTGAAAATACAGGGCCGGGTACGGCCTGCACCATTCCATAACCGGTAAGCAATTGTCCATAGGTAAGCACCGGGTTTCTTGACTTCACAAACTGGTAAACCATCATGGGCAGCAGCACTTGTCCACCACCAAATACGATGGAACCGAAACGGTAAAAATTCTCGAACAAGTGGTAAATACGCCCATAATGCCAGTCCCCTAATTTGGCCATATAACTTAAAATACCAGCTACAATAAACAGGAGTGCAAATAGCCACAAGTGCATCCAGTTGATTTTCTTAGGCTTTTCAAGCGGGGTAGGGATACGGTTATTACTAAAATTACTGATAGTACCCGATAGCACCAATAGTATAGGGAATACCCATGGCGAGGGGATAAACAAGGTCGCCACCAGACTACCCAGCATTATACTAGCTGTGGCCAGGTATTTTACGCTTGTCTGCATCATTTTGGCTGCCGCATAGCATACAAAACCCACCGACATCGGTTGAACATAGGAAAACAAATTAGGGAATATCTTATTCCCTTTCAGGCCCATTGACTCTAGATTCAAAATCAAAAATGAGAAAGCACCCATAATCAGTGCCGCCGGAAAAACCCATAACAATAGGGTGAGTATTGCCAGCGGCACCCCACCCCTCTTCAGGGCAATGAGCATTACCGTTTGGGTTGATGATGGGCCGGGGAGCATA